>NZ_JBHTST010000158.1:0-18680 GCF_042794995.1 Streptomyces sp. NPDC056503 | reverse complement strand
GGGCGGCGCGCGGCCCCCCCGCCCCCCCGCGCCCGCCCCGGCCCGGTTCCACCCCCTTCCCCTCCCCTTCCCCTCCCCTTGCCTCCCGCCTCCCGCCTCCCGCCTCCCGCCTCCCGCCTCCCGCCTCCCGCCTCCCGCTCAGCGAAGGAGCATCCGCATGCCCTCGCACCACCCCCGCAGCGGCCCCGGCCGCCGGTCCTTCCTCACCGGCGTCGGCGCGGCGCTCGCCGCCCTCGCGCTGCCGGCCGCCCCCGCCGCGGCCGCCCCCGCCGGGCCCTTCGGCCGGTACGGCTCGCCCGCCGCCCGGCTCTCCCCGAAGACGCTCTACGTCCACCCCGGCGGCCTCGGCGACCACACCTCCGTCCAGGCCGCGGTGAGCGCCGCGTCCGGCGCCGGCTGGACGCTGGTCCTGGCGCCGGGCACGTACCGGGAGACGGTCGCCGTGACGGCCGCCCGGACCGGCATGACGTGGATCGGGGCGAGCGGGGACGCCGAGGACGTGGTCGTGGTCCACGACAACGCGGCGGGCACCCCGAAGCCGGACGGCTCCGGTCCGTACGGCACCACCGGTTCGGCGACGGTCACCCTCCAGGCGGCGGACTTCACCGCGCACGCCGTGACCTTCGCCAACGACTTCCTCCGCACCGACCTGCCGGGCAACCCGGGCACGCAGGCGGTGGCGCTGAAGGCGCAGGGCGACCGCTCGGCCTTCTTCCACTGCCGCTTCCTGGGCCACCAGGACACCCTGTACGCGGACTCGATGTCCCTGGCGGCCTTCGCCCGGCAGTACTACGCGCACTGCTACGTCGAGGGGGACGTGGACTTCGTCTTCGGGCGGGCCACGGCGGTCTTCGAGCACTGCCACTTCCGGACCCTGGTCCGCACGGACCTGGCCGGCGCCCCGTACGGCTTCGTCTTCGCGCCGTCGACGGCCCGCGCCAACCCGTACGGCTTCCTCGCCGCCCGCTGCCGGGTCACCAGCGAGGCCCCGGACGGCTTCTACAAGCTGGCCCGCCCCTGGGTGCCCGGTTCGGACACGACGGCCTGGCCCTCCCTGGTGGTCCGGGAGAGCGTGCTGGGCCCGGGGATCGACGCGGTGGCGCCGTACGCGGACATGCGGGCCGAGTACCCGTGGCAGGACCAGCGCTTCGCGGAGTACCGCAACAAGGGCCGGGGCGCGGAGGTCACCGTCCCGGAGAACCGTCCGCGGCTGAGCCCCGGGCAGGCCGCGGAGGCGACCCGGGCCGGGTACCTGGGCGACTGGGAGCCCGAGGAGTGTCCGGTGGCCGGGAGGTGAGGGACCGGCGCGTGAAGGACCACCATCCGGGGGCCGGGCGGCGTCGCTGCCCGGCCCCCGGCCCGTCGCGTCAGACGAGGAGGTCGACGCAGTCGAGGGCGGTGCCCGCGCTCAGGAAGCCCGTCCCGGTCGAACCGCTGACGATGTTCAGCCGGAGCACGTTGTACTGGGACGGGTCCGCCCTCCACGCGCTCGCGGGGACGCTGTAGGTGAAGGTGTGGTTGTTGCCCCGGTAGGAGCCGTTGGTGAGGGAGCGGGTCGACGGCTGGGTGGGCGGTGACGGGATCGCCGAGACCCAGGTGTCGTTGACCGTGACCTGCGGGCGGCCGTTGAGGAAGGCGGTGGTGACGCCGATCCGCAGGATGTGCGCGGCCGCGGCCTGGGCGGCGGTGAGCCGGAAGTGGACCAGGAAGCCGTCGTTGACGTCCTTCCAGAGGTAGCAGGGGACGGCGGAGGCCGGATCCGTGCCGTCGACGACGACGTTCCCGGTCCAGGCGGCGGCCCGGACGTCGGCGGGGTGGGCGTACGTCATCAGCGCGGCGTTCTTGAAGCCGGCGGGGGTGCCGTTCCAGTCGCCGAGGCGCCAGACGGCGGGGGCGGTGCTCGGGTCGCCGGTGAGGGTGAGGGTGTTCAGGGCGGTGGCGGCGCCGGCGGTGACGGTCACCGTCGTGGTGTGGACGGCGAGTTCGCCCTTGTAGACGGTGAGCGTGTACGTCCCGGGCAGCATGCCCCGGCAGGAGTAGGCGCCGGTGCCGGCGGCGGCCCGGGTCCAGTACTGGGCGTCGGCGTTGGCGAAGCCGACGGTGTACGGGTGGTCCGGGTCCATGTTCCTGAGGCCGACGCCGGCGACCCGGCCGCGTCCGGCGGCGCCGACCCAGCCGGGGATGCCGAGGCCGTCGACCCAGCCGGTGTCGTGGGCCGCCGGGTAGAGCGCCGGGTCGGGGGTGCCTCCGTCGGTGAAGGCGAGCAGGTAGGGCCCCTGGAGGCCGAAGCGCATGGCCTCGGTCTGGGACTGGTGGTAGTGGAGGATCTCGTAGAGCCCGACGCCCAGTTCGTTGGAGTGGCGGAGCAGGGAGCGGTAGAAGGGGCCGCCGGAGGCCTTCTCGTGGTTGGAGCGGACCATCCAGAGGCCGACGGACCCGGTGGTGTAGCCGACGTGGTCGTAGTCCATGACGCGGACGCCGGAGTAGTGCTTGGAGCGGGTCCGCCCGTCCGCGCGCCGCCAGACGTCGCCGGCCTCGATCACGGTGTCGGCGCCCTCGACCCAGGAGTCCGGGCCCTCGTTCGGGAAGACGCCGGGCTTGAGGCGGGCGATGAAGCGGGTGGCGGTGAAGGACGTGTCGGCCTTGTCCGTCCACAGGTAGACGTTGTTCAGGCCGGAGCGGGCCGCGTAGTAGTGGCGCAGGGTGCCGTGGACGACGGTGACGAGGATGGTGGCACCGGTCCGGGCGAGGGTGACGGTGGAGGCGCCGAGGCCCGACTCGACGTGGGAGTGCTTGCCGCCGTAGCTCTCGTACTCCTTGCCCTTGTAGACGAGGGAGGTGAGGTCGCCGTTGGTCCTGGAGACCTTGAAGACGAGTCCGGCGCCGGTGTCGATCACGTAGTTCGCGCCGTCGTCGCTCCAGCCGAACCCGGCCGCGGCGGCGGGCGCGGCGGCGGTGACGGCGAGGGCGCCGGTCGTGGTGGCGGCGACGGCCGCGCCGAGGACGGTCCGGCGGCGGACGGGGTGGTTCTGCATGGTGCGGCTCCTTCGGTGGCTGGGGGGGTAGCCGTAGGTCGCCGCGGGACGGGAAAGGGTTGCCTCCTCGATCGAAACGTTTCACATGCGTTTCGGTGGCTCCGGCCCGGTGACGGGGGACCGGAGGAGTACGGCCGACCCGCCGCGGGAGGGCCGGGGCCGCCGCGGGCGCGACGGGCCCCGGCCCTCCCCCGTCAGCCGAAGCCGCCGCGGAGGGTGGTGCGGCCGCCGTCGCGGGCGGTGAGGACGACGGTGTACCTGTCGGCCGAGGCGTCCCGGACGCCCTCGGCGTGGTTGTACTGGGCGGCGAAGGTGTGCGGGCCCGGGGGCACCGCGCGGCCGTCCTTCAGGGTCCAGCGGTAGACCAGGGCCCCGGGCTCCTCCGTGACGGCGACCGTGAAGTCGTCGGCGGAGCGGGTCTGCCAGTGGCCGGTCCTGACGACGCCCCCGGTGAGGGCGACGCGCACCTCGACGGTGAGGCCGGTGACCTCGGCGTCCGTGGTGACGGCGAGGTCGCTCTGGGCCCACCAGTGGTTGCTGCCGGGGTCGACGGTGCCGGCCGCGCGGGCCGCCGGGCCGGGCACGGCGGCGACGGCCGGGGGCGCGGGCCGGTCCTGGAGGGTGGTGACGGCGAGGCCGCCGAGACCGACGACGGCGACGACGGTCGCGGCGACGGCCGCGGTGGCCGTCCACCGGCGGCCGGCCCGGGGGGCGCGCAGCGGCGTCCGGTCGCGGCGGGGCGGCGGGGCGGCCATGCCCCGCTCGACGCGGGCCAGCATCCGGGCGTGGTCCGGGCGGTGCGCGGCCGCCGCCTCGCGCAGCTCGCCGCGCAGCCGTGTCTCGTCCATCAGCGCCTCCCCGTGGCGAGTTCGGTGGCGGCCCGGCCGCCGAGCAGCTTCTGGAGTTCGGCCATGCCCTTGGCGGTCTGGCTCTTGACCGTGCCGACGGAGACGCCCAGGGCCAGGGCGGTGTCGCGCTCGGACAGGTCGAAGGCGTGGCGCAGGACGACACAGGCGCGCTTGCGGAAGGGCAGGGCGCGCAGCGCGGTCCGTACGTCGACGACGGCGGGCACGTCCGGGTCCTCGGTGTGCTCGGGACGCCGGTCCCAGAAGGCGGCGATCCGGCGGCGCTCGCGGACGGTGCCGCGGATGCGGGTGCGGACGAGGTTGGCGACGACCCCGCGGGCGTAGGCGGCGGGGTGTTCGGCGGCGCGGACCCGGTCCCAGCGGTGCCAGAGGGCGAGCATGGCGTCGGCGGCGAGGTCGTCGGCGGCGTCGGTCTCGCCGGTGAGGAGGTGGGCGAGGCGGGCGAGTTCGGCGTAGTGGCGGTCGAAGAAGTCGCGGAACTCGACCGCGCCGTCCCGGTCCTCGCCGGGGTCAGTGCCGGGCACGGCCGTCCCCCGGTGCGGTGGGCGCCGGACCGGTGGCGGCGCGGACGGTGAGGAGGGGCGCGAGGAGTTCGGCACCGCGGGGGCTCTCGCCGCGCAGCCGGGCGACGAGCCGCTCGACGGCGATCCGCCCCATGTCCTGGGCGGGTACGGCGACGGCGGTGAGCGGTACGGAGGCGTGGGCGGCGACCTGGTCGGGGCAGACCGCGGCGACGGAGACGTCCTCGGGGACGGCCCGGCCCTGGTGGCGCAGGACGGTGAGGAGGGGTTCGACGGCGGCCTCGTTCTGCACGAGGAGGGCGGTGGTGCCGGGACGCTCCTCGAAGACGCGGGTGACGGCGGCGGAGACGGCCGCGTAGGTGCCGTCGACGGGCCGGTGGAGCAGCTCGACGCCGTGCTCGGCGGCGGCGGTCCGGACGCCGGTGAGGGTGCGCTCGGCGTAGCCCGTACCGCGGGCGTAGACGGCGGGGGGCTCGCCGAGGACGGCCAGGCTGCGGTGGCCGAGGCCGGCGAGGTGGTCGACGCAGCGGGCGCCGGCGGCGGCGAAGTCGAGGTCGACGCAGTCGAGCCCGGCGGGGTCGGCGGGCAGGCCGATGAGGACGGAGGGCCGCTCGGCCTGTCGCAGGAGCGGCAGGCGGGGGTCGTCGAGCTCGACGTCCATGACGATCATGCCGTCGGCGAGGGCGCTGCCCTCGACCCGGCGGACGGCCTCGGGGCCCTCCTCGCCGGTGAGCAGCAGCACGTCGTAGCCGTGGGCGCGGGCCGTGGTGGTGACGGCCATGGCGATCTCCATCATCACCGGCACGTAGAGGCCGGTGCGGAGCGGCATCATCAGGGCGAGGACGCTGGTCTGGCCGCCGGCGAGGGCGCGGGCCCCGGCGTGCGGGCGGTAGCCGAGCTCGTCGATGGAGTGCTGGATGCGCTCGCGGGTGGCGGCGGAGATGGAGCGCTTGCCGCTGAGGACGTAGCTGACGGTGCTGGCCGACACGCCGGCGTGACGGGCGACGTCGGCGAGGGTGACCACGTGCGCGCTCCTCGGCTGGTCCGGGAGGTTTCTCCGGGATGGGTGGGGTGCCCGTCGACGACAGGGACCCCGACCCTAAGCGGCCGCTCGTCGGACTGTCCAGGCGGAGCGCGAAGAGTCCAAGGGCCGGGGGGCCGCGCGGGGTTGTGCGGGGGCGGGCGGCGCGGTGGGATGGAACCGGCCGCGCAAGCGCTTTCTGGCGGGTGTCCGTTCCCCGCCCGTCCCCCTTCCTTCCTTTCGCCGTCCCCCTTCCTTCCTTTCGCCGCCCCTTCCGCCGCCCCTTCCTCCGATGGGAGCACCATGACCGACCTGCCCTGGTACACCTCCTTCGCCCCCGAGCGGGGCACCCTGCCGCCGCGCGCCTGGACCGGGGAGTCCGACGCCGCGCGCCTCCCGCTGGGCGGCGCGTGGGCCTTCCGCCTCTCGCCCGCCGCCGACGCGGTGGACACCGGTTTCGCCGCGCCCGGCTTCGACGCCGGCGACTGGCGGACCGTCTCCGTGCCCGGGCACTGGGTGCTCCAGGGCAAGGACGGGGAGTTCGGCGGACCGGCGTACACCAACGTCCTCTACCCCTTCCCGGTCGACCCGCCGCACGTGCCCGACGAGAACCCGACCGGGGACCACCTGCGCCGGTTCGACCTGCCGGACGACTGGCCGGAGGAGGGCGGGGCGGTGCTCCGCTTCGATGGGGTCGAGTCCTGCGCCCGGGTGTGGCTGAACGGCACGGAACTGGGCTGGTTCAAGGGCTCCCGGCTCGCCCACGAGTTCGCGGTCGGCCCGCTGCTGCGGGAGCGGGACAACGTGCTCGCGGTCCGCGTCCACCAGTGGTCCTCGGGGTCGTACCTGGAGGACCAGGACCAGTGGTGGCTGCCCGGCGTCTTCCGGGAGGTGACGCTGCTGCACCGGCCGGAGGGCGCCCCCGGCGACTTCTTCGTGCACGCCTCGTACGACCACGCGGCGGGGACCGGCGAGCTGCGGGTCGACTGCGACGTGCCCGGCCGGGTGAGGGTGCCGGAGCTGGGTCTCGACCTGGCGGCCGGCGAGTCGGTCACGGTACCGGTGGAACCGTGGAGCGCCGAGGTGCCCCGGCTGTACGAGGGCGAGCTGACGGCCGGCGGGGAGCGGATCGGGCTGCGGATCGGCTTCCGCTCGGTGTACGTGGAGGACGGCGTCCTGAAGGCGAACGGGCGGCGGATCCTCTTCCGGGGCGTGAACCGGCACGAGTTCCACCCGGAGACCGGCCGGGCCGTCGGCCTCGACACCCTGCGCGAGGACGTCGAGCTGATGAAGCGCCACAACATCAACGCGGTGCGGACCTCGCACTATCCGCCGCATCCGGCCTTCCTCGACCTGTGCGACTCCTACGGGCTGTGGGTGATCGACGAGGGCGACCTGGAGACCCACGGCTTCGAGGAGCTGGGCTGGCGGGGCAACCCGGTGGACGACGAGCGGTGGACGCCCGCGCTGCTGGACCGCGCCGCCCGGCTGGTCGAGCGGGACAAGAACCATCCGTCGGTGGTGCTGTGGTCGCTGGGCAACGAGTGCGGCACGGGCGCCGGGCTGACCGCGATGGCCCGCTGGATCCACGACCGGGACCCGTCGCGACCGGTGCACTACGAGGGCGACCGGTCCTGCGCCGACGTGGACGTGTACTCCCGGATGTACCCGCCGCACGCCGAGGTCGAGGAGATCGGCCGGCGCGAGGACGACGGCCCTGCGGCCCGGCGCGAACTGCCCCTCGTCCTCTGCGAGTACGCGCACGCGATGGGCAACGGGCCGGGCGGGCTGAGCGAGTACCAGCGCCTCTTCGAGCGGTACGAGCGCTGCCAGGGCGGCTTCGTGTGGGAGTGGATCGACCACGGCCTGACCCACCCGGTCCACGGGTACGGCTACGGCGGCGACTTCGGCGAGGAGCTGCACGACGGGAACTTCGTCTGCGACGGCCTGCTCTTCCCCGACCGCACGCCCTCGCCGGGCCTGGTCGAGTACAAGAAGGTGATCGAGCCGGTGCGGATCGTGCCGGGCGAGCGGCCCGGCACGGTCGCGGTGACCAACCTGCACGACGTGGCGGACCTGTCGTCGCTCGCCTTCGTGTGGGAGTTCCTGGTGGGCGGGCGGGTGGCCGGCGAGGGCGTCCTGGAGGTGCCACCGCTCGCGGCGGGCGAGCGGACCGAGGTGGCGCTGCCGGAGCCGCCGGCCCACCCGGCGGGCGAGGAGACGGCGTGGACCGTACGGGCGGTGCTGGCCACCGGCACGCCGTGGGCCGGGGCCGGGCACGAGGTCGCCTGGGGCGTGCTGCCGGTGACCGGGCCGAGCCCCCTGGCGCGCCCCCGCCCGGCCCTCCGGGCGGTCGTCGGGGACGGCGCGGTCCTCCTGGGCCCGGCGGCGCTCCACCCGCGCACGGGCGCCCTGGTCGGCCTCGGCGGGCTGCCGGTGACCGGCTTCGGCCTCGACGTGTGGCGGGCGCCGACGGACAACGACGAGGGCGCCCCCTGGCAGCCGGACGCGCGGTTCGGGCCGCTCTGGCGGCAGCTGGGGCTGGACCGCGTGCGGCACCGCACCGACCGGGTGGCCGTGGACGAGGAGGGGGTGACGGTGCGCGTCCGGGTGGCGCCCGCCGCCCGGGACTTCGGGCTCGCCGTCACCTACCGCTGGACCGCTGCCGGCCCACTGGCCCGGCTCGACGTGGAGGTGGTGCCGGAGGGCGAGTGGACGGTGCCGCTCCCCCGGCTCGGTGTCCGGCTCGGGCTGCCGGCCTCGCTCGACCGGGCGGAGTGGTACGGCGGCGGCCCCGGCGAGGCGTACCCGGACACCCGCGCGGCGGCCCGCCCCGGGATCTGGGAGTCCACCGTGGCCGGACTCCAGACCCCGTACGTGCGCCCGCAGGAGAACGGTGCCCGGATCGACACCCGGTGGCTGGAGCTGACGGGCGGCGGCGCGGGGCTGCGGGTCGAGGGCGAGCCGTCGTTCTGGTTCGCCGCCCGCCGCTGGACGCACGCGGAGCTGGACGCCGCCGCGCACCGCCCGGACCTGGTCCCGGGCGACACGCTGTGGCTCCACCTGGACCACGCCCTGCACGGCATCGGTTCCCAGTCCTGCGGCCCGGGCGTGCTCCCGGAGCACCGGCTCCGGGCGGCCCCGGCGTCCTTCGCCCTGACGTTCGCCCCGCTCGGGTCATGGTGACGTAGGGCAGCGGGCCGGCGGGCCGGCCGGGCCGTCGCCGGGTTCCTCGTGGCCGTGGTGATGGTGGTCCGGTACCGGGACGTCCGACGCGGGGCCGGCCGGGTCCCGTGGGGTTCGGGGCCCGGCCGGCGGGGGCGGTTCAGCGGAGCAGGCGCTCCGGGAGGACGCCCTGGGCCGCCAGTTCGGCGGCGACGAGCGCCGCGTACTCGGTGGCGCCGCGGACCGAGGTGTGGGTGTTGTCCCGCTTCTCGGTCGTCAGGTAGAGCGCCTTGGAGGCCTCGGGGCCGAGCTGTTCGACCCGGGCCTTGGTGAGGGCGGTGAGGTCGATCAGCGGGGTGCCGAGGGAGGCCGCGAGGGCGCGGATCTCGGCCGGGTGATCGACGCCGAGGCCGTTGACGAGCAGGGCGACGCCGTTGTCGAGGGTGCCGTCCGCGTTGAACCAGCGGCGGACGACGGGGGTGACGAGGACGGGTTCGCCGCCCCTGGCCCGTACCCGCTCCACGAGGGTGGTGAGGTTGGCGCGGTAGCCGGCGGCGTCGGTCTGCTTGTCGTTGTGGGCGAGCTGGATCAGGACGGGGTCACCGGGCCGGATCCCGGCCTCGACGCGGTCGAAGAGCGCCGGGTCGGCGAGGAAGGTGACCGTGCTCTCGCCGGAGTCGGCGTGGTTGGCGACGGCGACGCCCCGCTTGAGGTGGACGGGGAGCCGCTGGCCCCAGCCGGTGTACGGGTCGCCGGGCTGGTCGCAGACGGTGGAGTCGCCGACCAGGAAGAGGCGGGTCGCGGTGGGGGCGGGGGTGACCCGCAGCGAGTCGACGCGCGGGGCGGAGCCGCCGAGCAGCAGGTCGAGGCCGGGGGTTCCGGTGGCTCCGGTGGGCTCGCCCTCCGGGTCGCGGACGTCGACGGTGAAGGAGCGGCGGACCCGTTCACCGGCCCCGGTCGGGGTCTCGGCGAGCAGGGCGCGGCGGGTCTCGCCGCCGACCGAGGTCGCCCCGGCCGTGTCGCCGCCGAGGGCGAGGGTGACGTCGTAGGTGCCGGGCGGGAGGTCGAAGTGGCAGGCGAGGGCGCCGGCTTCGGTGGCGGCGCAGTGGTCGAGGCCCTGGCCGTAGGGGTTCTCCCCGGCGTGGGCGGTGGCGGGTGCGGTGGCGGCGAGGAGGGTGAGCAGGCTCGCCGCGAGGACCGTGGTCCTCTTCATCGGGCTTCTCCTGTCCGTCACTCGGGGAGGTGGTCGCCGACGAGGGCGAGGTTCTGGATGGCGGCGAGGCCGTAGAGGGCGGTGGTGTTGGTGCTGATCCAGAGGTGCTCGTAGCCGGGTTCGAGGGCGGCGGGGCCCCGGACGGGCGTCTTGTCCCAGACCATGGCGGAGGTGTAGCCGTCGCTCTTGTCGAACTTGGCCCAGGCGCGCTGGGCGAGCTTGGTGTCGTTCAGCCGGGCGGCGGCGTAGGCGTCCTGGCGGGAGTGGCCCTGGAAGAGGAGGAGGGTGCCGAAGTTCTGTCCGTAGCGGGCGGCCTGTTCGGTCTTGGAGGCGTTGAAGTAGCGGCAGTAGTCCAGCCAGGCGGACGTGAAGGCGGGCAGGTCGACGAGGTCGACGAGCTCGGCGCACATCTCCACCAGGCCGAACATGGCGGAGAGGTGGGAGACGCCGACGACGGGCTTGTCGGCGATGGCGAACCGGCCGGTGTCGAGGTCGTAGAGGCCGGTTCCCTGGACGAAGCCGTTGGGCTGGGCGGCGATGGTCTCCATGGTGGAGCGCAGGCGCGCCTCGGCCTTGGCGGCCTTGGGCCCGCCGCGCTCCCACTCGGTGAGCCAGGCGGCGGCGAGACCGCTCCAGTCGGTGCCGAAGCCGATGGAGAGGGCGTGGCGGTCGGGGGTGTAGGGCTCGGTGCGGATCTTGCGGATGGGGTCGAGGGCGAGGAAGGTCTCGTCGGAGTCGACCAGGTCGTGCATGAGGTCGCCGACGCGTTCGTCGGCGGTGAGGAAGTAGTAGGGGCGGCGGTAGACGGCCGTGGAGATCCGCTGCTGCTTGGCGCTGTCGGCGAAGTGCTGGACGCCGTGCCGGGTGCCGAGGCCCGCCCAGGTGCCGAGGTGGTAGACGTCGACCTCGCCGGTGTGGCGGGTCATGGCCTCGGCGAAGCGGAAGACGTCGGCGCGGCCGGAGCGCAGGTAGGCGTACCAGAGCCACAGGTCCGGCGAGAGCTCGGAGTTGTCCCAGGCGTAGCCGCCGACGTCGTACCGCCACTGGTGCCGGTCCTCGTCGTAGGTGTGCATGATGTCGCCGTAGTCCCAGAAGCCGTACCAGCGGCGCTGCTCGGCCTGGTCCTTGTAGTAGGCGAAGAGGTAGTCGAGGCGGTCCTCGATCCGCGCCCTGGCGGGGGTGGAGCGGTCGACGGGCGAGAACAGCCCGCCGAAGACGCGGGCGCGGACGAGGTCCTCGGGGCTCGCGGCGAGCTGCGGCGGGACGCGGACGGCGGCGGCCTGGGCGACCAGGGCCGCGGCGGTCGGGGTGGCGGCGTTGGCCCAGAACATCAGCTCGCTGGTGCGGGCGATGCCGTAGGGGGTGCCGAAGCCGGGCTCGTGGTCCTCGTAGGTGATGTTGAGGCCTTCGAGCTGCTCGGGGAAGGTGTCCTGGCCCATGCCGTCGTGGTAGAAGCGCAGGTCCATGGGCTGGGCCTCGGGCGACCAGAGCCAGAGGGTGACCTCGGCCGCGTCGCCGGCGGCGCCCCGGACGTCGAGCTGGGCGGGGTGCTTCTGCCAGAAGTCCCGCAGGCCGAAGGAGAGTCCGCCGCTCGCGCCGCCGACGTAGCCGAAGCCGTCGGCGCGGCGGCCGCCGCCCGCGGGGATCCAGCCGTGGCCGGGCTTGGTGCGCTTGCGGATGCCGAAGCCGTCGGCGGTGAGCTGGGAGAGGGTGTAGTCGCCCCACGTCGGGATGTACTGCAGCCGGGTGGTGACCCGCTGGTCCCAGGTGGCCGGGTCGGGCAGCTTCTCGCCCTTGACCTGGGCGGCGCGGACGGCGGCGCCGGGGTCGCGGCGCAGGCCGGTGACGCCCTGGACGGCCTCGGTGAGGAAGCCCTGGTCCTGGCCGGCGAGGCGGACGTGCCGGTCGTAGAGGGCGTCGCGCATCGGGACGGTGAAGCGGACGCCGAGGCCGCGGATGAAGTCCTTGTCCTGGTCGCCGTCGAAGGTGATCGTGTGGATCATCCGGAGGGCCTCGGAGCCGGCGTGGAAGTAGAGCCGGACCGAGAACGGCAGCCAACTGCGGCTTCCCTTGCGGTGCTTGCCGTCGATCCGGACCACGGCCCGGACGGGGCCCGCCTGTTCGACGACGGCACCGGAGATCTCGCCGTCGAACCGCTCCCACTTGGCGTTGCCCTGGTCGCCGTCGTCGAGGTCGCCCTGGCGCAGCAGCACGAGCCGTCCGTCGGTCGCGATCCTCACGCCGTCGCGGGTGAGGGACTCGACGAGCTTGCCGCCGTCCTTCCACAGCACGGCCTTGACGACGCCGGTGTCGACGGTGATCCGGCGGCCGGACTCGGTGACGGTGACGGTCCTCGCGCCGGTCGCGGGCGTGCCCGGGGCGAGCGAGTACCGCTCGGCACCGGCCGCCTCGGGGCCGACCGCGTGGGCGGTCCACTTGAGGGAGCCGTCGGGCCAGCGGGCGGTGGTCCAGGTCTGTACGGGGACGGGGGCGCCGTCGGCGGTGGTGAGGGCGAACTCGCGGTCGCCCGGGTGCGCGCCCTTGGGCCAGGCGACGCCGAAGGTCGACCCACCGGCGGCACCGAGGCCGCCCGGCTCCAGCCACGTGATGCTCGCGGGCCGCTCCTCGGCGGCCGGCTCGGCGGCGGGCGCGGCCTGCGCCTCGTTCCGCCCGAGCACCCAGCTGAACTGGGCGGCGGCGCCGGCGACGGCGGCCGCCTTGAGCAGCGAACGACGGGGTAGCGAAGACACGGAGACTCCTTTCAGGGGCATGCCCATGACATGCCTGCGGGAGGAAAAGGACGCACGGAGGTACGCGGCGGGGCCGGGTCCGCCGGAGTGGGAGCCGGGTCCGCCGGAGTGGGGGCCGGGTCCGCCGGCCTCGGTCCGGCTCGGTCCCCGGACCCGGCGACGGCCCCGCGGACGAGGCCGGGGAGCGGACCGGGACCGTGACGGCGGCCGGGACGGACCGAGCCCGGAACCGGACTCCGGACGACCGGGACGGACCGGGCCCGGCACGTGCGGACCGGACACCGGACCGGGTCACGGGCCGGTGGAACGGGCCACCGGGGTGCGACGGACAGGGTCGGGCCGGATCGGGCAGGGCGGGGCCGGGTCCGGCGGGTCGGGCCCACCCCGGGTGGGAGGGAGGGGTGCGGCCCCCGGCACCGCGGGCGGTCAGGCGTCCGCGAGGACGGGCGTCGTCCGCTGTTCGGCCGCCAGGGTGCCGGCGAGCAGGAGGCCCAGCGCGGGCAGGGCCAGGGGGGCGGAGAACCAGGCCGAGGCGGCCACCACCGCCAGTCCGCAGACGACGAGCAGGGAGCCGGCCGGGTCCCGCAGGGAGCGGCGGGCCGCCGCCGGGAGCAGGGTCCGCCACCTGCCGCCCGGCCGCCAGGCCGTGGAGGCGCGCAGCACGGTGACGGTCGCCCAGAGCGCCGCCAGGATCGCCAGCGCCCCGGCCGGCCGGCCGCCGGGCACCGGCAGCGCCCGTACGAGCGCGAGGTCGGCCCAAACCAGGGCGAGCACGGCCCAGTAGGCCAGGCCCGCCGCCCACCCGCCGCCCCGCAGGGCGGCGCGCAGCTCGGCGGCGTAACCGCGCAGCCCGGTCGCCTCGCCGTCGACGGTGCGCCGCAGGTGCCCCGCGCCGGCGGCGAGCGCCGCCGGCAGGGTGACGAGCGGGAGCGCGGCGACGGCGATCCACACCCCCGTCAGCAGGCACTCGGCGAAGACCCCGAACCGGGCGAGGAAGCGGTCCCGCCTCACTTGAGCCCCGAGGTGGCCATGCCGTCGATCAGATACCTCTGGAAGGCGAGGAAGAAGGCGACCACGGGCAGCAGCGCCACCAGCGACATCGCGATCATGCCGCCGTAGTTGGCGACGCCGTCCTGGTCGACGAACATCTTGAGACCGAGCGAGACGGTGTACTTCTCGGGTTCGTTGAGGTAGATCAGCGGGCCCATGAAGTCGTTCCACGCGTTGATGAAGGTGAAGATCGCGCTGGTGATGAGCGCCGGCCGGCACAGCGGCAGGACGATCGACCAGTACGTCCGCAGGTGCCCGCAGCCGTCGAGCCGCGCCGCCTCGTCCAGTTCCCGGGGCAGTCCGCGCATGAACTGGACCATCAGGAAGACGAAGAAGGCGTCCGTGGCGAGGTACTTGCCGAGCAGCAGCGGCGTGTACGTGTTGATCAGTTCGAGCTTCTGGAAGAGCACGTACTGCGGGATGAGCAGCACGTGGTACGGCAGCAGCAGGGTCCCGATCATCAGCGTGAAGAGCAGGTTGCGGCCCGCGAAGCCGATCTTGGCGAAGGCGTAGGCGGCGAGCGAGCTGGAGACCAGCACGCCGACGACCGAAGCGAGCGCCAGGAAGAGCGAGTTGCCGAAGAAGGTGGAGATGGGGATGTCGGCGATGCCGTCGGCGAGCCGCCGGTAGTTGTCGGTGAGGGGGTCCGCGGGGAGGACGTTCAGGCTGCCGACGATCTCGTCGTTCGGCTTGAACGACCCGCCGATCACCCAGATCACCGGGTACAGCACCACCGAGAGGACGGCGAGGGAGCCGAGGTGCCAGGCGAGAGACCCGGCGCGCACCCGCCGCGCCCCGGTACGGACGAGGCTCATCGGCCCCCCTCCTCGTAGTGCACCCAGCGTCGCTGGGACCAGAACAGGACCGCCGTGACCAGGCCGACGGCGAGCAGCAGCATCCAGGCCATGGCGGAGGCGAGGCCCATCCGGCTGTTCTCGAAGCCCTGGACGTAGAGGTAACAGGTGTAGACGAGCGTGCCGTCGGCGGGGCCGCAGGCGTTGCCCTGGCTGCCGATGATGTAGGCGGAGCCGAAGATCTGGAAGGAGTGGATGGTCTCCAGGAGCACGTTGAAGAAGAGCACCGGGGAGATCATCGGCAGGGTGATGTTCCAGAACCTGCGCCACGGTCCCGCGCCGTCCATCTGCGCGGCCTCGTACAGCTCGCGGGGCACCTGCTTCAGCCCGGCGAGGAAGATGACCATGGGGGCGCCGAACTGCCAGACGGTGAGCGCCACCAGGGCGTAGATGATCTTGTCGGGGTCGCCGATCCAGCCGCCCGGATCGAGGCCGATCAGCTGCTGCGCCCGGTCGACGGGGGCGCCGTCCGCGAAGAGGGCGCGCCAGACGATGGCGATGGAGACGCTGGCGCCGATGAGCGAGGGGGCGTAGAACGCGGCCCGGTAGAAGCCCTGTCCGCGCCGGCTCTGGTTGAGGAGGAGGGCGACGCCGAGGGCGGCGGCCAGCTTCAGCGGGGTGCCGAGGACCACGTACCAGCCGGTGACCTCGACGGAGGTGCGCCAGCGGGGGTCGCCGAACATCTCGGTGAAGTTGTCGAGCCCGATCCAGCGGGGGGCGTCGAAGAGGTCGTAGTCGGTGAAGGCGAAGTAGAGCGAGACGGCCATGGGTCCCGCGGTCAGCAGCAGGAAGCCGGTGATCCAGGGGGACATGAAGAGGTAGCCGGCGAGGTTCTCGCGGGCGGCGCGGGGCCGGGCGCGGCCCGCCGCCCGGCGGGGGCGCCCGCCGCCGGGGGCGGGTACCGCGGGCGCGGCCCCCTTCCCCGGCGGGGCCGCTTCGGGGGTCTCCGCGGCGGCGGCGTTCGGTACGGTGGTCACGGCGGCGTCCATCAGACGGAGAGGGCCGTCTTCGCCTCGGTGAAGTACTGCTTCACCGCGTCGGCGACGCTCCGGGTGCCCAGGGACATCTCCTCGGAGAGCCGCAGGAAGGCCGCCTCGCAGACGTCGGCGCCGGCCGGGTGCGGGGTGATCGGCTCCAGGACACGGGTCTCGACGAGCTGCTTCTCGTAGGCGGCGATCTGCTTGCCGACCTCGTCGGTGGGGACGTAGGCGGCGTTCTGCGCCTCGGTGGCCGGGACGCCCCGGTCGTAACCCATGATCCTGCCGACCTCGGGGTCGTGGACCATGAAGTCGATGAACTGGGCGACCTCCTTGGGGTGCTTGGTGCGCCTGGAGGCACTGAGCATGAGCGAGCCGAGGTACTGGCCGGTGCGCTTGCCGTCGGTGGTGGGGATGGGGGCGAGGCCGTACCGGCTCTTGCCCTCGGCGGTGTAGCGGACGGCGAAGTTGTCCCAGGTGAACTCGGAGCCGGCGAGCTCGGCGGTGACCGCCGACTTCGGCTTGGCCTGGATGGTCTTCTTGGGGTCGGCGTAGACGCCGGACTTCACCCGGGCGGCGGCCTTGGTCCACCAGTCCGTCAGGTCGGCCTCGGTGAAGCCGAGTCCGGAGGTGGTGAAGAAGGCCTTGCCCTGCTGGCGCAGGTACAGGTCGTACAGGTACATGATCCCGTAGGGGCCCGCGTCGCCGGCCCGGCCGGCCGTCTCCTGGATCTTCGCCAGGGCGTCGTGGTACTCGTCCCAGGTCCAGCCGGGCTTCGGGGCGACCTTGGCCTTGGCGAAGACCGCCTGGTCGACGACGAGGGCCATCGAGTTGGAGCCGACGGGGACGCCGAGCAGCTTGCCGTCGACCTCGCCGAACTTCTCGAGCCCGGCCCGGAAGCCCTCCAGACGGAGGTTCCCGGCCTCGACCTGCCCGCGCAGGTCGAGGAGGACGTTCTTGGCGTCGTACTTGCGCAGGAAGCCGATGGCGTTCTGGAAGACGTCGGGGGTGTTGCCGCCGGACGCCTGGGTGTTGAACTTCTTCCAGAAGTCGGCGTAGGGCTGGAAGTCGGTCTTGACCTTGATCCTCGGGAACTTCTTCTCGAAGAGGGCGATCGACTGGTTGATCCGCTTGGCGCGGTCGTCGGAGCCCCACCAGGTGTACCGGATGGTGACGGTGCCGTCGCCGTTCGACGAGTCGGAGCCGCTTCCGCAGCCCGCCGCGGTCAGGCCGAGTGCCGCCACCGAGCCACCCGTGATCTTCAGCAGACTCCGACGGTCGACAGTGCCATGAGTACGCACAGTTCGTCCTCCCGCGCGTGATTAGAACGTTTCAGGAAAGCGCTTGCTGGGTCACCGTAGGGTCGCCCGTCAGCCACGTCAACGCTTCGGACAGGATCTTTCGAAGCGCTTCGAACCCCGGACGCACCCCTAGGCAGTGAAAGGATTCAAAAGAGGCCGGTCAGGCCAGCCGGATGACGTTCCACGACATCGGCTCCAGGACGGCCCTCAGCACCCCGTCCACGAGCTCCGCGCCGACCACCTCGTGGGGCACCACCCGGTCCGGCTCGGCCAGGGTGTTGCACGCCTCCGGATCGGCGTCGGCGAGCGCGCTGTGCTCCACCACCTCCGCCAGGCCGAAGCCGCGCAGGGTCACGTCCAGCGGCAGCGCCCGGTGCCGGTCGCGGTTGACCGCGAAGACCGTCACGCCGCCGTCCTCCGCCCGGACGGCGGTCGCGTGGAGCAGCGGCACCTCGCCGTACCTCTCGGTGCGGTACGCCGGCGAGACCGGGCGCACGTCGAGGACGGTCCCGCGGCCGTACCGCGCGGCCTGGGCGAAGGGGAAGAAGGTGGTCTGCCGCCAGGCGGGGCCGCCGGGCTCGGTCATGATCGGCGCGATCACGTTGACCAGCTGGGCGAGGCAGGCCACGGCGATCCGGTCGGCGTGGCGGAGCAGGGTGATGACGAGCGAACCGAAGACGACCGCGTCGGTGACCGTGTAGACGTCCTCCAGGAGCCTCGGCGCCTCCTGCCAGTCCTCGAAGGGGTGCGGGTTGGGGCGGCGCTGGTACCAGACGTTCCACTCGTCGAAGGAGAGCGTGAGCCGCTTCTCCGACTTCAGCCGGGCGGCCACGTGGTCGCAGGTGGCGACGACCTCCTCGATGAAGGCCTCCATGTGGACGGCGGAGGCGAGGAAGGAGTCCCGGTCCCCGTCGGTCTCCTCGTAGTAGGCGTGCAGCGACACGTGGTCGACGACCTCGTAGGTCTCCGCCAGGACCGTCGCCTCCCAGGACGCGAAGGTGGGCAGGTCCCGGGCGGAGCTGCCGCAGGCGACGAGTTCGAGGTCCGGGTCGATCTGGCGCAGGGCGCGGGCGGTCTGGGCGGCGAGCCGGCCGTACTCCTCGGCGGTCTTCTGACCGGTCTGCCAGGTGCCGTCCATCTCGTTGCCCAGACACCACAGACGGATGCCGAAGGGATCCTTGTCGCCATGGCTCGCGCGCAGGTCGGAGAGGGCGGTGCCGCCGGGGTGGTTGGCGTACTCGACGAGCTCCATGGCCTCCGCGATCCCCCGGGTGCCGAGGTTCACCGCCATCATCGGCTCCGCGTGCGGACCGAGCTTGCGCAGGAAGCCCATGAACTCGCTCAGGCCGAAGCGGTTGGACTCGGTGGAACGCCAGGCGACGTCGAGCCGGCGCGGACGCTCCTCGGCCGGACCGACACCGTCCTCCCAGCGGTACCCGGAGACGAAGTTGCCGCCGGGGTAGCGGACGGCGGTGACCCCGAGCTCGCGGACGAGGTCGAGGACGTCGGCGCGCAGGCCGTCGGCGTCGGCGGCGGGGTGGCCGGGCTCGTACACGCCGGTGTAGACGCAGCGCCCGAGGTGTTCGACGAAGGAGCCGAAGAGGCGGGGGTCGACGGGACCGATGGTGAAGTCGGGGTCGAGGGTGAAGCGGGCGGTGCGCTCGGGGAGTGACACGGAGGGTCCTCTCGTTCGAAATATCGACCAACGGCCGTATGTCCGAACGTGAACGTAAGAGCGCGGTCGCCGCCCGGTCAATGGACCGCCGGGCGGACGGGATCCGGGATCCGGGGTCTCGGATCCGGATGTTGGATCCGGATGTTGGATCCGAGATGCCGGATCCCGGGGATTGGATCCCGGGAGTTGGATCCTGGACCCCCCACGGGTCGACCCGAGGAAGACCGAAGGCCGGGCGGGCCCCTTTCGGGG
>NZ_JBHTST010000157.1:0-19065 GCF_042794995.1 Streptomyces sp. NPDC056503 | reverse complement strand
GCGCACGCGCCGGGCCCCTCCCCCCTGTGCGGGTGCGGTCACGCGCGTGCGAACGGCCATGCGCGGGTGACGGTCACTTGCCGTAGATCGCCTCGATCTCGTCGGCGAACTCCTTCGCCACCACGTTCCGCTTCAGCTTGAGCGAGGGGGTGATGTGGCCCGCCTCCTCGGTGAACTGGGAGGCCAGGACGCGGAACTTGCGGACCGACTCCGCCTTGGAGACCGCGGCGTTGCCGTCGTCGATCGCGCGCTGGACCTCGGCGAGCAGGTCCGGGTCGTCGCG
Organism: Streptomyces sp. NPDC056503; assembly: GCF_042794995.1. Lineage (NCBI taxonomy): Bacteria > Bacillati > Actinomycetota > Actinomycetes > Kitasatosporales > Streptomycetaceae > Streptomyces > Streptomyces sp. NPDC056503. The sequence continues at coordinate 18,782 of NZ_JBHTST010000157.1, read as the reverse complement.
GAGGGCGGCGGCGGTGACGCCGGCCGGCTTGCCGTGCTCGCTCGCCCAGCGGCCCAGGAACTCCTCGTCGAGGGTGACGAGGGCGCCGACGAACGGGCGGCCGTCGCCGACCACCATGCACTCCGCGACCAGGGCGTGGGCGCGGATCCGGTCCTCGATGACCGCCGGGGCGACGTTCTTGCCGCCGGCCGTCACCAGGATCTCCTTCTTGCGGCCGGTGATCGCGAGGTAGCCGTCCTCGTCGAGGGTGCCGATGTCACCGGTGTGGAACCAGCCGTCGGCCAGCGCCTCGGCCGTCGCCGCCTCGTTGTTCCAGTACTTCGAGAAGACGTGCTCGCCGTGGAGCAGCACCTCGCCGTCGTCCGCGATCCGCACCACCGAGCCCGGCAGCGGCTGGCCCACCGTGCCGATCTTCGGGCGGTCCCACGGGTTGAAGGCGGTGGCGGCGCACGACTCCGTCAGGCCGTAGCCCTCCAGGACGGTGAAGCCGATGCCGCGGAAGAAGTGGCCGAGCCGCTCGCCCAGCGGCGCGCCGCCGGAGATCGCGTACTCGCCGCGCCCGCCGAGCACCGCCCGCAGCTTCGAGTAGACGAGCTTGTCGAAGAGCTTGTGCTTGAGCTTCAGGCCCAGCGACGGGCCCTGCGGGGTGGCGAGCGCGCGGCTGTAGGCGATGGCCGTGTGCGCGGCCTTGTCGAAGATCTTGCCCTTGCCGTCGGCCTGCGCCTTGGCCCGGGCCGAGTTGTAGACCTTCTCGAAGACGCGCGGCACGCCCAGGATCAGCGTCGGGCGGAAGGAGGCCAGCTCGTCCGTGAGGGTCTTGATGTCCGGGAGACAGCCCAGGCGGATCGGGGCCATCACGGAGGCCACCTCGATCAGCCGGCCGAAGACGTGCGCGGCGGGCAGGAAGAGCAGCACGGAGGACTCGCCCGTACGGAAGAGCGGCTTCAGCCGCTCCACCACGTTGCCGCACTCGGCGAAGAACGCCCTGTGGGTCAGCACGCAGCCCTTGGGGCGGCCCGTGGTGCCGGAGGTGTAGACGATGGTCGCCGGGTCGTCCGCGTTCGCCGCCGACATCCGCTGGTCCAGCGTCTCGTCCGAGACCTCCGCGCCGGAGGCCGTGAGCCGCTCGACCGCACCGTCCTCGATCTGCCACAGGCCCTTGAGCGCGGGCAGCTCGCCGCGCACGGACTCCACCGACGCCTGGTGCGCGGCGGACTCCACGACCGCCAGCGAGGCGCCCGAGTCGCCGAGGATCCACTGGATCTGCTCCGGCGAGCTGGTCTCGTACACCGGCACGGTCACCGCGCCCGCGCTCCAGATCGCGAAGTCGAGCAGCACCCACTCGTAGCGGGTGCGGGAGAGCAGCGCCACCCGGTCTCCCACCCCGACCCCGGCGGCGATGAGGCCCTTGGCGACCCCACGCACCTCGGCGAGGAACTCCTTGGCGGTCACGTCCGTCCACCCGCCGTCGCCCTTGCGGGCCATCACGGCGACATCTGGGTGCTGGGAGGCGTTGCGGCGGATGAGATCCGTCAGGTTGCCGTCCGAAGGGACCTCGTACAGGGCCGGAAGGCTGAACTCGCGCAAGACTGCTGCTCCTCATCGGGCTCCGGTGCCACGGCTCTGTGTGGGCGCACCGGTGCGGTCCATGATCGGGCAGGTGCTCGGTGGGGGCGAGCACGACTGTGGACTGCCCGGACGTTACCCATCAGTACGTGGTTCCCGGTAGGGGGTCCCGGCCAGATGTTCCGTGCGTCACACCAGCGTGACGGCCCTCAGCGCACAGTAATCCACAGCTTTCCCGACTCCCAAGTAACCGCAGGTCCGACGCCCTAGGGTGGGCACATGCGAGTCCACGTGGTCAGCGACGTGCACGGCAACACCGGCGCCCTCGCCCGGGCGGGAGACGGCGCCGACGCCCTCATATGCCTCGGCGACCTGGTCCTCTTCCTCGACTACGCCGACCACAGCCGGGGCATCTTCCCCGACCTCTTCGGCGTGGCGAACGCCGACCGGCTCGTCGAGCTGCGCACCGCCCGCCGCTTCGACGAAGCCCGTGACCTGGGCCGCAGCCTCTGGGCCGGTCTCGCCGTCGATCGCGAGACCGCCATCGAGGCCGCCGTCCGCCGCCAGTACGCCGAACTCTTCGCCGCCTTCCCCTCACCCACCTACGCCACCTACGGCAACGTCGACATCCCCACCCTCTGGCCCGAGTACGCCGGCCCCGGCACCACCGTCCTCGACGGCCGGCGGATCGAGCTCGGCGGCCTGACCTTCGGCTTCGTCGGCGGCGGCCTGCGCACCCCGATGCGGACCCCGTACGAGATCTCGGACGAGGAGTACGCCGCCAAGGTCGAGGCCCTCGGCGAGGTCGACGTCCTCTGCTCCCACATCCCGCCGGAGGTCCCCGACCTCACCTACGACACCGTCGCCCGCCGCTTCGAGCGCGGCAGCCGCGCCCTCCTCGACGCCATCCGCCGCACCCGCCCCCGCTACTCCCTCTTCGGCCACGTCCACCAGCCGCTGGCCCGCCGGATGCGGATCGGCGCCACCGAGTGCGTGAACGTCGGGCACTTCGCCGCGACCGGCCGGCCCTTCGTCCTGGAGTGGTGACGGGGCCGGCACGGGGGCGCGATAGCCTTCCACCGGCACGTGTCCGTGCCCCTTGACTTCCGCCGGACCGCACAGTGGAGGAGCCACCACGATGGCCGAACACACCAGCTCGAGCATCACCATCGAGGCGGCGCCGGCCGACGTCATGAGTGTGATCGCCGACTTCGCGCGCTACCCCGACTGGACCGGCGAGGTCACCCAGGCCGAGGTCCTCCAGACCGACGAGGCCGGCCGCGCGGAGAAGGTCCGGCTCGTCCTCGACGCCGGCGCCGTCAAGGACGACCACACCCTCGCGTACACCTGGACCGGCGCCAACGAGGTCAGCTGGACCCTGGTGAAGTCCCAGATGCTGCGCTCCCTCGACGGCTCCTACCGGCTCACCCCGCTCGCCGGCGACCGCACCGAGGTCACCTACCAGCTCACCGTCGACGTCAAGATCCCCATGCTCGGGATGATCAAGCGCAAGGCCGAGAAGGTCATCATCGACCGCGCCCTCGCCGGCCTGAAGAAGCGCGTCGAGTCCACGGCCTGACCCCCGGCCGCGCGGCGCCCGGAGCCCGGGTTCCGGACGGGCGGTCCCGAGCCCCGTCCCCGGGCACGGAATCCGGGGACCGGGACGCGGCGGGGCCGCGATAGCGTCACCCGCATGCGGATCATCCTCGTCACCGGAGCCGGCGGCGCCGGGCGCACCACGGTCGCCACCGCGACCGCCCTCGCCGAGGTCCACGCCGGCCGCCGCGTGCTGCTCGTCCCCGGCGACACGGACCCGGCGCACTCCGGACCGGTCGCCGACGCCGTGGCCGGCGGCGCGGGCCCCGGGACGCTCACCGTGCTGCGGCCCGACCCCGCCGGGGACTTCCGGCGCGAGTTCCTCGCCCTCCAGGCCCGCTCCTCGACCGTCCTCGACCTCCTCGGGGCCTCCCCCTTCGAGGACGCCGAACTCACCGAGCTGCCCGGCAGCCGCCAGTTCGCCCTCCTCCGGGTGCTGCGCGAGGCCGCCGCCGGCGACCACGACCTCGCCGTCGTCGACCTGCCGCCGCTCCGCGAGGCACTGACCGTCCTCGCCCTTCCCGAGCAGCTCCGCCGCTACCTCCGCCGGCTGCTGCCGCCCGAACGCCAGGCCGCCCGCGCGCTGCGCCCGATGCTCGCCCAGCTCGCCGGCGTCCCCATGCCCGCCCAGTGGCTGTACGAGGCCACCGCCCGCTGGGAGCGGGAACTCGCCGCCGTCCAGGCCGTCGTCGAAGCCCCCGGCACCACCGTCCGGCTCGTCCTCGAACCCGGCCCGGCCGCCGCCGCCACCCTCCGCGACGCCCGTCTCGGCCTCGCCCTCCACGGCCTCGCCCTCGACGCCGTGATCGCCAACCGGCTCCTCCCGGCAGCCTCCGAGGACCCCTGGCTCGCCGCCCTCACCGCCGAGCAGCACCGCCACCTGGCGGACCTCCGCGCCGACGCCGCGGAACTCCTGCACGAGCTGCCCCATCTCGGCCGCGTTCCGCGCGGTCCCGAGGACCTCGCCCTGCTCGCCGCCGTACGCCCCGGCCCGCCGCCCGCCCCCGCGCCCGCCCCGACCGTCGAGGACCGGCGCGCGGAGGACGGCGTCCTCGTCTGGCACCTGCCGCTGCCCGGCGCCGTCAAGCGGGAGCTCTCCCTCGTCCGCAGGGGCGACGAGCTGCTCCTCGGCGCCGGCCCCTTCCGCCGCACCCTGCCCCTCCCGCCCGTCCTGCGCCGCTGCACCGTCACCGGCGCCGGCCTCGTCGACGGCGACCTCGCCATCCGCTTCGCCCCCGACCCCGGACTGTGGCCCAAGCCCTCCTGACCGCCGTCCCCGGGCGTGTACCGTCGAAGGAAGGGAAGCGACGGAGGAGTACGCCATGAGCAGCGATCCGGACGCCTGGGCCGACGCGTGTGCCGAGGACCTGGAGGCGGAGAAGGCCCGCCGCCGCGCGCGGCACGGGGAGGAACCCGGCTCGCCCGCCGAGGAGTTCCGCAAGCTCTTCGAGGCCGTCGCCGAGAAGCTCACCGGCGGACTCGGCGCCGCGGCCCCGCTCTTCGGCGGACAGGCCACCGGGGCCGCCGCCCAGGCCGCCGAGACCGTCAGGGGCCTCGTCAACCAGGCGAAGGCCGCCGTCGAGCCGGTCATCGAGCGCAACCCGCAGGTCTTCGACCACCTCGCCGCCGCCGGCAGCGAACTCCTCGCCGCCTACCGCTCGGCCGTCGAAGGCCACGAGACCCGCTGGACCCGGGGTCCCGACCTCGACGAGGACGACCCCCGCCGCGCCGCCGACACCCCCCGCGAGTCCGAGGGGGACGACCCGGACGGCCGGGACGACCGCGGGGAGGGCCCTGCCACCGGCCGCCCCATCGACCTGGACTGATCAGTACGGTGCCTCCCCTCGGGTACGGTGGGCCCTAGCGGGGCTCGACCGAAAACTGAGGGACACATGGGACTCACCATCGGCGTCGACATCGGCGGCACGAAGATCGCGGCCGGCGTGGTCGACGAGGAGGGCAGCATCCTCGACACGCACACGGTGCCCACCCCGCCGACCCCCGAAGGCATCGTCGACGCCATCTGCGCGGCCGTCTCCGAGGCCGGCAAGGGCCACCGGATCGAGGCCGTCGGCATCGGCGCGGCCGGCTACGTCGACGACAAGCGGGCCACCGTCCTCTTCGCGCCGAACATCGACTGGCGGCACGAGCCGCTGAAGGACAAGGTCGAGCAGCGCGTCGGCCTCCCCGTCGTGGTGGAGAACGACGCCAACGCGGCCGCCTGGGGCGAGTACCGCTTCGGCGCCGGCCAGGGCCACGAGGACGTCATCTGCATCACCCTCGGCACCGGCCTCGGCGGCGGCATCATCATCGGCAACAAGCTGCGCCGCGGACGCTTCGGCGTCGCCGCCGAGTTCGGCCACATCCGGGTCGTCCCGGACGGCCTGCTCTGCGGCTGCGGCAGCCAGGGCTGCTGGGAGCAGTACGCCTCCGGCCGCGCCCTCGTCCGCTACGCGCGGCAGCGCGCCGCCGCCACCCCCGAGAACGCCGGGGTCCTGCTCTCGCTCGGCGACGGCACCCCCGAGGGCATCCAGGGCAAGCACGTCAGCGAGGCCGCCCGCGCCGGCGACCCGGTCGCCGTCGACTCCTTCCGCGAGCTGGCCCGCTGGGCCGGCGCCGGACTGGCCGACCTCGCCTCGCTCTTCGACCCGTCCGCGTTCATCGTCGGCGGCGGCGTCTCGGACGAGGGCGAGCTGGTCCTCGACCCGATCCGGAAGTCCTTCCGGCGCTGGTTGATCGGCGGCAGCCACCGTCCGCACGCGCAGGTCCTCGCCGCTCAGCTCGGCAACAAGGCCGGCCTCGTCGGCGCCGCGGACCTGGCCCGCCAGGGCTGACCCTCCGCCGCGTGCCATCCGGTCGATGCCCGCCGCGCCCTCTGGGGCGGGGCGGGCATCCGGCCTATGTTGGGGCCATGGCCCTCGACGCGACCGGCGCGCTGCCCGCCTCCCGTACCGAGCCGGACGGCTCCGCCGTGGTCCGGATCCTCAGCTACAACATCCGCTCGATGCGCGACGACGAGGACGCCCTCGCCCGGGTGATCCGGGCCTGCGCCCCCGACGTCGTCCTCGTCCAGGAGGCCCCGCGCTTCTTCCGCTGGCGCAAGCACGCGGCCCGGCTCGCCGCCAAGAGCGAACTGGTCGTCCTCTCCGGCGGGGCCACCGCGGCGGGGCCGCTGCTGCTCTGCTCGCTGCGCGCCACCGTGGAGCGGACCGAGGACGTGCTGCTCCCGCTCACCCCGGGGCTCCACCGGCGCGGGCTCGCCACCGCCGTCGTCCGCTTCGGGGGCGTCCGGCTCGGGCTCGTCAGCTGCCATCTGAGCCTGCGGGAGGACGAGCGGTACGAGCAGGCCGGCCTGGTCCTCGACCGGGTCGCCGCGCTCGGCACCCCGTACGCGGTCGTCGCCGGCGACCTCAACGAGCGGCCCGGCGGCCCGGCCTTCACCCGGCTCACGGGAACCCTCCGCGACGGCTGGGAGACGGCCCCCCTGGGAGCCGGGAACACCCATCCCGCCAGGGGACCGCACCAGCGCATCGACGCGATCCTGGCGACGGACGGCGTCGAGTTCCTCGGCTGCGGCGTGCCCACCGGCCCCGCCCCCGCCGACCTGACCGCCGCCACCGATCACCTTCCGGTACTGGCGGCGGTCAGACTCCGGGCACCCGCCTGACGGGGGCTCGCCCCGCCGGCGTCACACCACCGCGCCGCGGCCCGGGTCGTCGTAGCCGTCGTCGTCCCCGTCGTCGCCCTTCATCCGGGCCACCAGGGTCGCGAAGCCGCCCAGGAAGCCGCCGACGCAGAGGGTGGTGAGCCACCAGGTCATGTCCCAGCGGAAGAGCACCGCGAGCAGCATCAGGACCGGGCCGCCGACCACCGCGAGCCAGGCGAACTTGGTGGTGGTGTCCGCCTCCGGGAGCGGCGGCGGCTCCGGCGGCACGAAGTGGCCCTCGTCCGAGCCTCCGGGGCCCTCCTCGGGCTCGGACAGGCTGTAGTCGCGCGGGCCGCCGCTCGGGCGCACCCCGGGGGCGAAGGTGATCGAACTGCCGAGGACGGGCTTCCCGTCGCCGGAGCCGTCCCCTTCGTCACCCGGCTCGGGGCCCTCCTCCGCCTCCGCCTCGGCCTCCGGCTCGGGGCGCGCGGCGGGCGGGGGCACCTCCCGCCTGGTCTTGTCCGGCTTGGGCACGTCACCGCCCGAGGCGGCCCGGGCCTCGCGGGCCTCCAGTTCCTCCGGCTCCGGGAGCCGCAGGTTCTCGATCGGCCGGAACGGCCGGGTCCCCGGAGGATCCGAGGGCTCCTCGCCGTACCCCGCGACGATCGCGGCCCACGCCGCCTCCTCGTCGATGGGCTGCGGCTCCCGCTCGCCGCCGTCCTGCTGGTCAGCCACCGCTCCTGCTCCCCTTCCCGCCCACGAGCCCGGGGGCGAGACGCTCGACGAACGCCAGACTCTCCTCGAAGATCCTCTCCGCGTCATGGTCCAACGTCGCCACGTGGTAACTCTGTTCCAGCAGGATCTCCTTCACGTCGGTGGAGGAGACCCGGCTGAGCACCCGCGCCGAGTCGGCGGGCGGCACCACGTGGTCCTGCGGGCTGTGCAGCAGCAGGAGCGGCTGGGTGACCTGCGGGAGCTCGCCGTCGACCAGCCGGAAGAACCGCCGCAGCGAGTGCGCGGCGTGCAGCGGCACCCGGTCGTACCCGACCTCGGCCGCGCCCTCCTTCGCGATGTCGTTGGCGACGCCCTTCGTCGTCGGCACCAGGTGGCGCACCACCGGCAGGGCGTGCGCGGCGAGGCCGTGCACCTTGTTGCCCGGGTTGACGAGCACGATGCCGCGGACCGCGTCGCCGTGCTTCGCGGCGAGCCGCAGGGTCAGCGCCCCGCCCATGGACAGGCCGAAGACGAAGACGGTGGAGCAGCGGGCGGTCAGCTCGCGCAGCGCCCGGTCCACCTCCGCGTACCAGTCGTGCCAGGTGGTGAGCTGCATGTCCTGCCAGCGCGTGCCGTGCCCGGGCAGCAGCGGCACCGACACCGTCAGGCCGCGGTCCGCGAGGAACTCGGCCCACGGGCGCATCGACTGCGGGGAACCGGTGAATCCGTGACAGAGAAGGACGCCGACCTCTCCGCCCTCATGGCGGTACGGCTCGGCTCCGGGAAGGACCGGCACCGGGGTCTCCTGTTCGGTTTGCGGCTCCGGTGCGTCGGGGGCGCCGGAACCGTGCGGAGATGGGGGAAGGACCTTCACGGTACGCGACCGGACCGACACCGACCAGGGCCGCAGCGGGGGCGGCACGTCGGTACGGGATAAAGTCGTCACGACGGCACACGGAAGGCATGGCGAGTTGATCTACGGCGCAATGAAGTTCTCCATCGGGGGCTCCCTGAAGCTCGCCTTCCGGCCCTGGGTGGAGGGTCTGGAGAACGTTCCCGCCGAGGGCCCCGCGATCCTCGCCAGCAACCACCTGTCCTTCTCGGACTCCTTCTTCCTGCCCGCGGTCCTGGACCGCAAGGTCACCTTCATCGCCAAGGCGGAGTACTTCACCACGCCCGGTCTGAAGGGCCGGCTGACCGCCGCCTTCTTCAAGGGCGTCGGCCAGCTCCCGGTGGACCGCTCGGGCGCCCGCGGCGCCGGTGAGGCGGCCATCCAGGCCGGCATCGAGGTCATCGAGGGCGGCGGCCTCTTCGGCATCTACCCCGAGGGCACCCGCTCGCCCGACGGCCGGCTCTACCGCGGCAAGCCCGGCGGCCTGGCCCGGGTGGCGCTGGCCACCGGCGCCCCGGTGATCCCGGTCGCGATGCTCGACACCGAGAAGATCCAGCCGCCCGGCAAGGTCGTCCCGAAGCTGATGCGCCCCGGGATCAGGATCGGCAAGCCGCTGGACTTCTCCCGCTACCAGGGCATGGACGGCGACCGCTTCATCCTGCGTTCGGTGACCGACGAGGTCATGTACGAGATCATGAAGCTCTCCGGCCAGGAGTACGTCGACATCTACGCGACGGCCGCGAAGCGGCAGATCGCGGAGGCCGAGAAGGCCGCCAAGGAGGCCGTGAAGGCGGAGATCGCCGCACGGGAAGAGTCCGGCGCCTGACCCTCCCGTCAGGGAGCGCCGGCGGGGGGTGGGGGAGATGGCCAAGCGCGAGCGTGTCGTGCGCATGTCGGTGGAGCAGCCGTTGTGGCGGGCTCTGACCGGTTACCGCGTCCTGACGATGGTCTACGCGGTGTTGATCTTCGCCACCGGCCGGGACCGCTACGAGCGGCCCTGGATCGCCGTCGCCTACCTGGCGGTGCTCTGCGTCTGGACCCTCGCCACCCTCCCCAAGGTGGCGAACGCGGCGAGCTGCACCAGGCGCTTCCTCGTCGCCGACCTCGCCCTCGCCCTCACCGGCATCCTCCTCACCCCGCTCGCGGACGCCCACGCCCAGTCCGTGGACGGCCCCACGCTGCCGACGATATGGACCGCCGGCTCGGTCCTCGCCTACGCCATCAAGGGCGGCTGGCGCTGGGCCGGCTTCGCCTCCTCCCTCGTCGCCGTCGCCAACATCATCGAGCGGGCCCACCCCAGCCGGGACACCGTCCACAACGTCATCCTGGTCTGGGTGGCCTCCATCGCCATCGGATACGTCGTCGAGGTCGCCCGGGCCTCCGAGCGCACCCTCGCCCGCGCCCTGGAGATCGAGGCCGCGACCCGTGAGCGCGAGCGGCTCGCCCGCGACATCCACGACAGCGTCCTCCAGGTCCTCGCCATGGTGCAGCGGCGCGGCACCGCCATCGGCGGGGAGGCCGCCGAGCTGGGCCGGATGGCCGGCGAGCAGGAGGTCGCCCTGCGGACCCTGGTGGCCGGCGGTCTCACCCGCGCCAGCCACGTCTCCGAGGACGAGTCCGAGGGCGCGGTCGTCCGGGTCGTCGAGGTCGACGACGAGCCCGCCGACGACATCCCCGTCGACCTGCGCGCCCTGCTCGCCCCGCGGGCCGGCGCCCGGGTCACCCTCTCCGACCCCGGCGTGCCCGTGCCGCTGCCCGCCGCGGCCGCCCGCGAACTGGCCGCCGCCGTCGGCGCCGCCCTGGACAACGTGCGGGTGCACGCGGGCGCGGACGCGCGCGCGTGGATCCTGGTCGAGGACTGGGACGACGAGGTCCTCGTCACCGTCCGGGACGACGGGCCCGGCATCCCGGAGGGCCGGCTCGCCGAGGCGGAGGGCGAGGGCCGGATGGGCGTCGCGCTCTCCATCCGGGGGCGCCTGCGCGACCTGGGGGGCACGGCCGAGCTGATCTCGGTCCCCGGCCAGGGCACCGAAGTCGAACTGAAGGTCCCGCGACCCGCGCGGGGCGCACGGGGGAAGGCAGGAGAGAAGTGAACGAGGCGCAGCACGCGGCGGACTCCACGGAGCGGGGCCGGTCCATCAAGGTGATGGTCGTCGACGACCACCCCATGTGGCGGGACGCCGTCGCCCGCGACCTGGCCGAGGCGGGCTTCGACGTCGTCGCCACCGCCGGCGACGGCGAGCAGGCCGTCCGCCGTGCCCCGGCCGTCGCCCCCGACGTCCTCGTCCTGGACCTCAACCTGCCCGCCAAGCCGGGCGTCCAGGTCTGCAAGGAGCTGGTCGGCTCGCTGCCCGGGCTGCGGGTCCTGGTCCTCTCGGCGAGCGGCGAGCACGCGGACGTCCTGGAGGCCGTGAAGTCCGGCGCCACCGGCTACCTGCTGAAGTCGGCCGGCGCCGAGGAGCTGATCGACGCGGTCCGCCGCACCGCCGCGGGCGATCCCGTCTTCACCCCGGGCCTCGCCGGACTGGTCCTCGGCGAGTACCGCCGCCTCGCCTCCGAGCCCGTGCCCGCCGCGGGCGCCGGGGAGCCCGAGGCGCCCCGCCTCACCGACCGCGAGACCGAGGTCCTCCGGCTCGTCGCCAAGGGCCTCAGCTACAAGCAGATCGCCGAGCGGCTCGTCATCTCGCACCGCACCGTGCAGAACCACGTCCAGAACACCCTCGGCAAGCTCCAGCTGCACAACCGCGTCGAGCTGGTGCGGTACGCGATCGAGCGCGGCCTCGACGAGGGCTGACCGGCCGGGCGCCGGGCGGGCCGGGGGACAGAGCCGTATATTCGGGCAGGTATGCGGCCTTCTGGCGAGAGGACTGTCGTGGAGATCCTGGCATTCGGCGTGCAGGCGGACGAGAAGCCGATGATCGAGAAGGCGTTCGCGGGCCACCACGACGTCCGCTGCCTCGACGTCTTCCTCACCGAGGACACCGCCCCCATCGCGGCCGGCTACGAGGTCATCTCCACCAGTGTCAACGCCATCCTCGACCACCGGGTCCTCCAGACCCTGGCGGCCGGCGGGACCCAGATGATCGCCCAGCGCTCCACCGGCTTCAACAACATCGACCTGGAGGTCGCCGAGCGCCTCGGCCTCACCGTCGCCCGGGTCTCGTACTACTCGCCGTACTCCGTCGCCGAGTTCGCCTGGACCCTCGCCATGGCGGTCAACCGGCGGATCGTCCGCGCCTCCAACCGCACCCGCGACTTCGACTTCCGCCTCGACGGGCTGATGGGCCGCGACATGCGGGGCCGTACCGCCGGCGTCCTCGGGACCGGCAAGATCGGCGAGGCCTTCGCCCGGATCGCCCACGGCTTCGGCATGCGGCTCCTCGGCTGGGACGTCGCCGAGAACCCGGCCTGCGTCGAACTGGGCATGGAGTACGTCGAGAAGGACCGGCTCCTCGCCGAGGCCGACCTCGTCAGCCTCCACGTGCCGCTGCTGCCCGCCACCCAGCACATCATCGACGCCTCCGCCCTCGTGGCCATGAAGGACGACGCGATCCTGGTCAACTCCAGCCGGGGCGGCCTCGTCGACACCGACGCCCTCGTCGCCGAGCTGCGCGCCGGCCGCTTCACCGGCGTCGGCCTCGACGTCTACGAGGCGGAGGCCGGACTCTTCTTCCTCGACAAGTCCCTCGCCGGCGTCGAGGACGACACCCTGGCCCGCCTGGTGACCTTCCCGAACGTGGTGGTGACGAGCCACCAGGCGTACTACACCGCCGACGCGGTCGGCCAGATCATCGACACCACGGTCCAGAACGTCCTCGACTACGTCCGGGGCGAGCGAGGCGAGAACGTCCTGGTCCCGAGGGCCGCCTCCTAGACCAGCACCCCGGCCAGCAGCCCGGCCGTCACCGCCGCGCCCTCCAGCGTCAGCACCGACTCCGGGTGGAACTGGACGCCCGCGAACCCCGGGCCGCGCAGCGCGTGCACCTCGTCCGTCTCCGCGTCCCGGCTCACCTCGATCCGGTGCAGCGCCAGCTCCGTCGCCTCCCGCTCGTCGCAGCGGGCGGTGAAGCTGTTGTAGAAGCCGGCCGTCCGCTCCTGGCCGAAGAGGTCGATCCGGACCTGGGCGCCCTGGAACGGGGTGCGCTTGCGCACGATCTCCAGGCCCAGCTCGGCCGCGATCAGCTCGTGCCCGAGGCACACGCCCAGCAGGCCGTGCCGGTGGCCGCGCAGCAGCTCGGCGGTGAGCCCGCGCAGGAACCGCATCTTCGGGTCGGCCGCGTCCATCGGGTCGCCCGGGCCGGGGCCGAGGACCACCGGACCCTCGTGGGCGAGCGCCAGCTCCCGCAGCCCCGGCTCGTCGAAGCGCAGCACCGACACCTCCAGGCCCGAGGAGCGCAGCAGGTGCGCCAGCATGGCGGTGAAGGTGTCCTCCGCGTCGATCACCAGCGCGTGGCCCGTCAGCTCCGCCGACCGGGTCTGCATCCGCAGCCAGAACGGCGCCAGGTCCGCCCGCCGGGCGTCCAGCGCGGCCCGCACCCGCGGATCGTCGGCGAGCCGCGCCCGCGCCGGCGCGTCCTCCGCCGCCGGGCGTCCCTCCCGCACCCCGAGCGCCGCCAGGACCGCCGCCGCCTTCGCGTGGGTCTCCGCGACCTCGCCCGCCGGCTCCGAGTGCCGCACCAGGGTCGCGCCCACCGGCACCCTGAGCCGCCCGTCGGCCGCGATGTCCGCGGTCCGGATGAGGATGGGGGAGTCCAGGGTCTGCGCCCCGTTCTCGTCCGTGCCGAGCAGCGCCAGCGCCCCCGCGTAGTAGCCCCGCCCGCCGGCCTCGTGACGCTCGATCACCCGGCAGGCGTTCTGCACCGGCGAGCCCGTCACGGTCGCCGCGAACATGGTCTCCCGCAGCACCTCGCGCACGTCCAGCGAGGAGCGGCCGCGCAACTCGTACTCGGTGTGCGCGAGATGGGCCATCTCCTTCAGCCGGGGACCGATCACCACCCCGCCCATGTCCCCGACCGTGCACATCATCTTCAGTTCCTCGTCCACCACCATGGAGAGCTCCTCGGTCTCCTTGCGGTCGGCGAGGAAGCCGAGCAGCCCCTCGGCGGTCGGCGCGGCGCCATCCGGGTAGCGGTACGTCCCGCTGATCGGGTTCATGACCACGGTGCCGCCCGCCATCCGCACGTGCACCTCGGGGCTGGCCCCGACGAGCGTCCGCTCCCCGGTGTGCACGACGAAGGTCCAGTACGCCCCCCGCTCGCCCGCGAGCAGCCGCCGGAAGAGCGCCAGCGCGTCGGCCCGCCCGAAGCCCGGGATCTCCCCGGTGTACGTCCGCCGGATGACGAAGTTCGCCCCCTCGCCGCCCCCGATCTCCTCCTCGATCACCCGCCGCACGGTGTCGGCGTACTCCTCGTCGGAGACGTCGAAGGCCCCGCCGGCGACCTCGACCCGGTGCGCGGGCAGCGCGTCGAGGGCCGCGCCGAGCGGCAGCTCGTACGTCTCCTCGGCGACCAGCACCGACAGCGGCGTCCCGTCGTCCCGCACGTCGAACCCGCGCTCCCTGATCTGCCGGAACGGCACCAGGGCGAGCGCCGGCCGCTCGCCCACGGGCAGTTCGGCCAGCCGCTCCGCCTCGTGGACGGCGCCGACCAGCACCTCGACGGTGTCGTGGTCACGGCCGGGGGTGCGGCGGCGCAGCAGGGCGAACGGCGGGGCGGAGTCGTCGAGGAGACGGGAGAGGTCGAAGTCCATGGGAGTGGGTTCCTTCCGGTGGGAGTGCGGAGAGGAACGGCCTCGCGGGTACGAGAAAGGCCGCCCCTCGGGCGGCCTTCGCGTGGTCTTCGGATACGCGCAGTCAGTGGGCCGCCGGAGGGACGGTCCACCACCAGTTCTGGGTCGGCAGCGCGTACATGCGAGCACTGTAACCCAGCCGGACACGGGAACGGGGCCCGTCCCACACCGTGGAAGGCGTGGAACGGGCCCCGTCCGTCGGGCACGACCGGATCAGACGATCAGGTTGAATCCCTGCCAGCCGCTGCCGATCTGCGCCTTGGGGGCGTAGGGGTTCGGGTAGCCGCCGGTGTTCTTGTAGAACCACAGGACGCCGGAGGCGTCGCGGGCGACCAGGTCCGGCTTGCCGTCCTTGTTCAGGTCGCCGGGGCCGACCATCACGTTGTAGGCCTGCCAGCCGCCGCCGACCTGCACGCGGCGGGCGTACGGGTTGGGGTAGCCGCCGCTGTTCTTGTAGAACCAGAGCGTGCCGGTGGTGTCGCGGGCGATCAGGTCCGGCTTGCCGTCACCGGTCATGTCGCCGGTGGCGATGAGCTCGTTGTAGACCTGCCAGCCGCCGCCGACCTGGGCGCGGGCCGCGAAGGGCCTCGCCGGGTCGCCGGTGCCCTTGTAGAACCAGAGCGTGCCGGTGGTGTCGCGGGCGATCAGGTCCGGCTTGCCGTCACCGGTCATGTCGCCAGTGCCGAGGAGCTTGTTGTAGACCTGCCAGCCGCCACCGGTGCGGAGCCGCGCCTTGAACGGCGCGCTCGGGTTGCCGCTGCCCCGGTAGTACCAGAGGACGCCGTCCTTGTCCCGGGCCACGGCGTCCCCGGTCCCGTCGGCCCGCAGGGTCGTCAGCGGCATGATCGTGTTGTAGACCTGCCACCCCGGGCCGACCTTGTACTTGGCCAGGAACGGCGAGGTCGCGGAGCCGCTGCCCTGGTACTGCCAGAGCACTCCGGCGGCGTCACGGGCGACGATGTTGTTGCGGTCGGTGGCGGAGACGGGGGCGGCCGAGGGAGCCTCGGTGACCTCGCTCTCCTTCACCCAGACGATCTTGTGGTGGAAGCGGATCGGCACGAACTTGACGCTGCCGACGACGTTCCTCTGGGCCGAGCCGAACCAGTCGTCGCCCACCACGGCCGGGCCGGCCTTCACGTAGGCCTGGCCGGAGGCGAAGGTGAACTTCGACAGCGGGTCGTTCTCGTTGCCCGGGGCCTCCAGGGCGGCCGCGGTGTAGGCGGCGGTCTCCGGGAAGGAGCGGCCGTAGACCTTGATGCCGGTCAGGGGGGACTTGACCTTCACCGCGGTGGCGTTCACCGGCACGGTGTACTGGCCGCCGGGGTTGTAGAACCAGGCCTTCTGGCCCGCGTACCAGATCGCCGTCCAGTTGGTCCGGACCTCGGCGACGACGTAGAGGCCGCCGGCGCGGACCTTGTTGCCGTAGTTGGAGCCCTGGGTGGTCAGCGCGGTGAAGTACGGGTCCTTGAGGGCGGCGTAGCTCGTCCCGGGGCCCGTGTAGAGGTAGCCGAAGTTGACGGGACGGACCGAGGCCGTCTTGTTCGTCTTGGTCACCTCGTCGTAGTACGTCATCGCCGTCTGGTTCGCCGTGGTGAACGGCGGCACCACGCGGACCGTCTGCCCGGCGCGGAACAGCCCGCCCGCGCCCTTGTCGCCCTGCGGGGCGCCGAGCAGGGACATGTAGTAGTTCCAGTCCCAGTACGGGCCCGCGTCCCAGTGAAGGGTGTCCATGCGGTCGTCCGTCTGGAGTGCGACCTCGTCGTGGCCGATGATGTGCTCGCGGTCGATCGGCACGCCGTACTTGGCGGCGAGGAACTTCACCAGCTCGGCCGAGGTGCGGTAGAGCTGCGGGTCGAACCAGGAGCCCTCCTTGATGGCCCAGCCCTCGTGCTCCACGCCGATGGCGTGCATGTTGTGGGTCCAGTTGCCCGCGTGCCAGGCCAGGTTCTTGTTCTCCAGCAGCTGGGCCACCTCGGTGCCCGCCGCGTTGATCATGTACTGGGCGCTGCCCTTGCCCTTCGGGTCGGTCAGGGTCCGCAGCGAACCGTCCCACGCGCCCTCGGTGTCGTGGATGACGATCTGGCGGATGTCGACGCCGTTGTTGGGGCGGTCGGCCTGGGTGTAGTTCTTCGACCCGTCGGCCGCCGGCACGATGAAGTGGGGCGTGCAGTTCATCCCGGCCGGGCACTCGACCGTCGCCGTCGTCGCCGTGGTGCTCGCGAAGGACGCGGCGAGCGGGACGTTCGCGGGCGCGGCCGGGGTGACCGAGGGGTCGGCCGGCAGGGTGAGCTGCTCGCCGTCGGCGGTGAGCTTGCGCTCACCCTTCTTGATCGACTCGAAGACGCGCTTCGCGAAGACCTCGGCGCCCTTCTTCTGCGTCGACTCGCTGAAGCGGGCCACGGCCGGGTACCAGTCGCCGGCCTCGTCCGACAGCTCGGCGCCCGCCTGCTTCTGGTACTCGGCGAGCAGGGCGGCGCCGGCCCGGACGGAGGCGGCGCTGTCGTTCTGGACGGTCTCGGTCGAGCTGTCGATCAGATCGGCGGCCTTGTCCAGGGTGTGCAGCCGGGGGTCGTCGGTGTCGACGGCGGCTCCGGCCAGGGTGCGGCGGACCCGCTCCGGGTCGAAGCCCTTCTCGATCTCCGGGCGGCCGCTGCCGTTGAAGTGCCGGATCTGCTCGTCGGTGATCCCGGTCTCGACGTCCTCCGGGTCGACCTTCGTCAGACCCATGACGTTGTACCCGCCCGTGGTGCTGGGCTCGCCGTCGTGGGACTCCCACAGCGACTTCTGGTACGACACCGCCATCAGCACGCTCTGCGGGACGTCGAACTCCTCCGCCGCCGCGGCGAACTGCTCCTGGAGCGAGGCGTCGCCACCGGGCTTCGCGTCGGCGGCCGTGCCGAGGAGGTTCGGCGAGGCGACCGCGAGGGTGCCGATCGTGGCGGTGGCGACGACGGCGGCCGCCGCTCCGTACAAGAGCCGTTTCTTTTTGCGATCCCTGCGGTGACTCTGGGTCACACCCACCCCTGTGTGTCAGCTATGTATTTGGCGAACAGGTTTGCTCGTTTGCTAAACGCGGGTGAGGGTAACACCACTCGATGGAGTGAAGATCGCGTCCAGACAATCCGGGCGCGCGTCTCAGCCACTGGGCAGGGGACAGGACAGGACGAAGAACCCCGTACTGTGGTCCGCGTGACCGTGAACGCTGAATCCCACGCCGTCGCCAAGGCGACCTGGCGAGACCTGCCCGCGGCGCAGCAGCCCGAGTACCCCGATGCCGAGGCTCTGCGCGATGTGATCGCGGACCTCGAGTCGTATCCCCCGCTCGTCTTCGCCGGCGAGTGCGACCAGCTGCGCGCCCGGATGGGGGCCGTCGCCCGTGGCGAGGCGTTCCTCCTCCAGGGCGGCGACTGCGCCGAGGCGTTCGACGCGGTGTCGGCCGACCACATCCGGGCCAAGCTGAAGACCCTGCTCCAGATGAGCGCCGTCCTGACGTACGCGGCCTCCGTGCCCGTCGTGAAGGTGGGCCGCATCGCCGGGCAGTACTCCAAGCCCCGCTCGAAGGGCACCGAGACCCGTGACGGCGTGACGCTCCCCACCTACCGGGGCGACTCCGTCAACGGCTTCGACTTCAACGAGAAGGCCCGCGTCCCGGACCCCGAGCGCCTGAAGCGGATGTACAACGCCTCCGCCTCCACGCTCAACCTGGTCCGCGCCTTCACCACCGGTGGCTACGCCGACCTGCGCCAGGTGCACGCCTGGAACCAGGACTTCGTGAAGTCGTCCCCCTCGGGCCAGCGCTACGAGCAGCTGGCGCGCGAGATCGACAACGCCCTGAACTTCATGAAGGCCTGTGGCACCGACCCGGCCGAGTTCAAGGCCGTGGAGTTCTACGCCTCGCACGAGGCGCTGCTCCTCGACTACGAGGGCGCCCTGACCCGTACGGACTCGCGCACCGGCAAGCTGTACGACACCTCCGGCCACATGGTCTGGATCGGTGAGCGCACCCGCCAGCTGGACCACGCCCACATCGAGTTCGCGTCGCGGATCGCCAACCCGATCGGCATCAAGCTGGGCCCGACGACCACCCCGGAGGAGGCGCTGACGTACATCGAGCGCCTCGACCCGGAGCGCGAGCCGGGCCGGCTGACCTTCATCGTCCGCATGGGCGCCGACAAGGTCCGGGACAAGCTCCCCGAGCTGGTCGAGAAGGTCACCGCCTCGGGCGCCACCGTCGCCTGGGTGACCGACCCGATGCACGGCAACACCTTCGAGGCGGCCTCCGGCCACAAGACCCGCCGCTTCGACGACGTGCTCGACGAGGTCAAGGGCTTCTTCGAGGTCCACAAGGAGCTCGGCACCCACCCGGGCGGCATCCACGTCGAGCTCACCGGTGACGACGTCACCGAGTGCGTGGGCGGCGGCGACGAGATCTTCGTCGACGACCTGCACCAGCGCTACGAGACGGCCTGCGACCCGCGCCTCAACCGGAGCCAGTCGCTCGACCTCGCGTTCCTCGTGGCCGAGATGTACCGCGATCAGTAAGTAGCTTCCTACGGCGATGGGGCGCGGATCCTTGTGATC
>NZ_JBHTST010000156.1:0-19333 GCF_042794995.1 Streptomyces sp. NPDC056503 | reverse complement strand
GGGGGGGGGGGGCCCCGGGGGGGGCGGGGCCCCGCGCCCGTGCCGGGAACCCGGGAGCGGGCCCCCGCGTCCCTCCGGGGGACCGATCACGAGGGGGAACGCATGATCACACGGCACGTCCGGTTACCGGCCGTCGTCGGCTGCGCGCTGCTGCTGGCGGGGTGCGCGGGGGAGGCCGATCCCGTGGGGCGTACGGAACGGCAGACGGTCGACGCGTACGTCCGGGCGCTGAACGGGCAGGACGCGGACGCGCTCGCCGAGCTGGGGCCTCCGGGGTACGTGGAGGTCGAGGCGGACGCGCGCGAGGTCGTCGCCGCCGACGGGGGCAGGGGGCTCACGGTCGGGAGCGTCGAGGTGTCGCACGAGTTCGGCGACGACCTGGCGAGCGCGCGCGTCACCGGCGAGGGGCGGGACGGCCGGCCCTTCACCACGTACGTCCAGATGGTCCGCCACGACGGCACCTGGGTCGTGGTCCTCGGGCACGCGCCCGGGGCGGGGAAGGGTGGCGCCAGTCCGGCGGCCGTCACGCCGCCGTAGGAGGGCGCACCGCCCGCGGGGGAGACGGCCCGACCCCGTGGGAGACCGCACCGCTCGCGGGAGACCGCACCGCGGGGGCCCGGAAACGCCGCAGGCCCCGCCCCTCCGAGAGGAGGGCGGGGCCTTGCGGGTGTGCGCGGAGCGGCGTGGTGACTCTTAGTACCAGCCGTTGGCCTGCCAGAACGCCCAGGCGGCGTTCGGGGAGCCGTAGCGCTCGTTCATGTAGTCGAGGCCCCACTTGATCTGGGTGGCCGGGTTGGTCTTCCAGTCGGAACCGGCCGAGGACATCTTCGAGCCGGGCAGGGCCTGGACGAGGCCGTAGGCGCCGGACGAGGAGTTGGTGGCCTTGAAGTTCCAGCCGGACTCGTGCGAGACGATCTTGCTGAACGAGGCGTACTGCGAGGCGGGCACGATGTCACGAGCGAGCTCCTGCGGGCTGGCGGCCGAGGCCGTGCCCGTCGTGCCGAGCACCGCACCCGAGGCGCCGAGCAGCACGGCTGCGGTGGCGGCGAAGGACTTCTTGCGGGCAGCGGCGCGAGTGGTGATCGAGCGGAACAAAACGTCTACCTAACGTCGGGGACTGGGGTCGCGCCGGGCGTCACGGCCGTTTCCGACCGATTCCGGCATGCCGGAACCAGAGCCCGGGGGACCCGGGGACTGGGGGGAACCGGCCTGCCGCGGTGCTTCGCTCTCGCTGAGCACCTGCTGCCTGGCGACGTCCACTACACAAACAAATCCCGGAAGGCCGCGCAACGACCCCCTGTACGAGGAAGGTTCGGACTCGGGCCACCCGGACCGAGGTCCTACCGGGAGCCGTTTTCGCAGCTCATCGCCGGTTATTGCCGCTTTGGGCGACTCGTCCTTCTCTACTATTTCGGGTCGTACGTGACGTGGGTCCTATGAGGCGCCTCACCCGCGGACCCCTTTCCGGGCCCCTCGAATGTGACCTGGGCCTCGAAGTTCGCCCGCCGCGTGGCCCTGCGCAGCGCCCGCAGCAGCGGCCCGCCGACCGTGAGCGTCAGGACCACGGTGAGCGCGGCCCGCCCGAGGTCCCAGCCGAGGGAGGTGGCCAGTACGTACGCCAGGAAGCGCACCAGGTTCTCGGCCGCCGGAGCCCCCGGTACGAAGGAGATCCCCTGCCCGAGGCCGCCGACCGTGACCCACCCGTACAGATTGGTGACGGTGCCGTACGCGAACGCCGCCACGAAGCCGTACGCGGCCAGCATCAGCCGCTCCGGCCGCCCCCGCGCCCCCGCCGGCAGCAGCCCCGCGCCCATCGCGAACCAGCCCATCGCCAGCATCTGCGTCGGCATCCACGGCCCCACCCCGCCCGTGAGCAGCGCCGACGCGAACATCGTCACCGCCCCCAGCACGAAGCCGAAGCCCGGGCCGAGGACCCGGCCGCTCAGCACCATCAGGAAGAACATCGGCTCCAGGCCGGCCGTGCCCGCGCCCAGCGGGCGCAGCGCCGCCCCCACGGCGGCCAGCACCCCCAGCATCGCCACCGCCTTCGCGTCCATCCCGCAGTCCGCGATCGTCGCCACGACGACGGCGATGAGGAGGGGCAGGATCAGCGCGAAGAGCCAGGGCGCGTCGGCGGCGTGGTCGGTGACGGCCGACCCGGCGTCCGCGAAGAGCGGCCAGCCGACGCCGACCAGACCGACGAGGGAGACGAGGACGAGGGCGGCGACGGAACGCGGACCGAGCCGGACGGGATGCGTTCTCATGCGCGCAGCGCCTCCTCCACCTGCTCGACGGTGAGCCACGGCTCGGGGGCCAGGATCTTCGCGACCTGCGGGGCGAAGGCGGGGGAGGAGACGACCACCTCGGCCGTCGGGCCGTCCGCGACCACCTCGCCGCCCGCGACGATCACCACCCGGTCCGCCAACTCCGCCGCCAGCTCCACGTCGTGGGTGGCCAGCACGATCGCGTGCCCCTCGGCGGCGAGCGCCCGCAGCCGGACGACCAGCCGGGCCTTCGCCGCGTAGTCCAGGCCCCGGGTCGGCTCGTCGAGCAGCACCAGCGGCGGCGCGGCCGTCAGGACCACGGCGAGCGCGAGCGCCAGACGCTGCCCCTCGGACAGGTCCCGGGGGTGCGTCGCGTCGGTCACGCCCGGTACGAGCTCCGTCACCAGCGCCCGGCAGGTCCCCGGCGCGGCTCCCGCGTCCGCGTCGGCGGCGGCGCACTCCTCGCCGACGGTCTCCGCGTACAGCAGGTCCCTCGGCTCCTGCGGGACGAGGCCCACCCGGCGGATGAGGGTGCGGGGGTCGGTCGTGTGCGGGACGAGCCCGGAGACGCGGACCGTGCCGGAGGTGGGGGCGACCATGCCGACGAGGGTGGAGAGGAGGGTGGACTTGCCCGCGCCGTTGCGGCCCATGAGCGCGATCGTCTCGCCGGCGGCGACCTGGAGGTCGACGCGGCGCAGCGCCTCCACGCGGCCGCGGCGGACCGCCAGGCGCCGGACGTCCACGAGCGGTGCGGCGGCGGCGGGAGCGGGGGTGGGAGGGGGTGCGGAGGTGCGGCGACGCCGGAAGAAGGACCTTCCGCCGGGTGCCGGGCGGGCCGGGAGCGGACCGTCCGGCGTCCGAGGCCCGAGGACGGGGGCGGGGCCCCGGTCCCGGGCGGCGGCGGGGTGGGCGGGAGTCCCGGCGGGGCCCCGCTCCTCCGGCCGCTCCTCCGGTCGCTCCCTCAGCCGCTCCTTCAGTTCGCCCGCCCCCCTCCGCGCGTCCCGCACCGTCAGGGGCAGCGGCTCCCATCCGGCCAGCCGCCCGAGGCCGACCACCGGCGGGTACACGGGGGCGACGGCCATGATCTCCGCCGGTGTGCCGAGGACGGCGTCCGGCAGGAGCAGGACGCGGTCGGCGTACTGGACGACCCGCTCCAGGCGGTGCTCCGCCATGAGGACCGTCGTGCCGAGGTCGTGGACGAGCCGCTGGAGCACCGCGAGGACGTCCTCGGCCGCCGAGGGGTCGAGCGCGGACGTCGGCTCGTCGAGGACGAGGACCCGGGGGTGCGTGGTGAGGACGGAACCGATCGCGACGCGCTGCTGCTGGCCGCCCGACAGCGTGGCGATGGGGCGGTCGCGAAGGTCCGCGAGGCCCAGCAGGTCGAGGGTCTCCTCGACGCGCCGCCGCATCACCGCGGGGGCGAGGCCGAGGGACTCCATGCCGTAGGCCAGCTCGTCCTCGACGGTGTCGGTGACGAAGTGGGCGAGCGGGTCCTGGCCGACCGTGCCGACCAGGTCGGCGAGCTCGCGCGGGTGGTGGGTGCGGGTGTCCCGGCCGTCCACGGTGACGCGGCCCCGCAGCGTACCGCCGGTGAAATGGGGGACGAGCCCGGAGACGGCGCCGAGCAGGGTCGACTTGCCGACGCCCGACGGGCCGACGAGGAGGACCAGCTCGCCCTCGGGGACCGTCAGGTCGACGTCCCGCAGGGTGGGCCCGGCGGCGTCCTCGTACGTCACGGAGACGTTTTCGAAGCGGATCACGCGGGCGGCTCCTCGCGGGCGGCGGCAGGGGCGGGCGGTACGGGGGCGATGACGGCCGGCAGCAGGCCGGGCAGGACCGACAGGGCCGGCCACAGCGGCAGCTCCGGCGCGGTGAGCGGGACGACCCCGGGGTGCAGGGCCTCCGGCGCGTAGGCGTTGGCCCGGATCATGAGGAAGGCCACCGCGACGCCGGAGGCGGCGACCAGCCAGGAGCGGGGGCCGAAGCGGTCGGGGCGGTAGCGGGTGCGGACGCTGCGCCGGCCGCCGAGCCGCAGCCCCGCGACGGCCGCGGCGAGCCCGGCGGCGAGCAGCGGCAGCCCGTACCCGGCGCCCTGCGCGGCGAGCAGCCCGTACGAACCGGCGCAGACGCCGAGCAGGCCGCCGAGGGTGAGGACGTTCGTGGTGCGGCGGACGGCCGGCGGGACCTGGGCGATGCGCCCGTATCCCCGCGCGTCCATCGAGGCGGCGACGGCGACCGACCGCTCCAGCGCTCCCTCCAGGACCGGCAGGCCGATCTGGAGCACGGCCCGCACCCCGCCCGTGGACCGGCCGCGCAGCCGCCGGGCGGTCCGCAGCCGGACCACGTCGGCGACCAGGTTCGGCGCGAAGGTCATCGCCACGACGACGGCGACCCCGGCCTCGTACAGCGCCCCCGGCAGCGACTTCAGCAGCCGCGCCGGGTTGGCGAGCGCGTTGGCCGCGCCCACGCAGATCAGCAGGGCCGCCAGCTTGAGCCCGTCGTACAGCGCGAAGACCAGCTGCTCGGCGGTGACCCGCCCGCCGATCCGGATCCCCTGCGCCCATGCGGGCAGGGGCAGCTCGGGCAGGACGAACAGTTCGTAGGAGCCCGGGATGGGGGAGCCCAGCACCACCGAGAAGAGGATCCGCAGGCCGACCACGAACAGTCCGAGCTTGACGAAGGCGCCGTACGAACGGGCCCACGGCGCGTCCGTCCGCCGCGCCGCCACCACGTACCCGGCGACTCCGACGATCAGCCCGAGCAGGAGGGGGTTGGTCGTACGGGAGGCGGCGACGGCGAGCCCCAGGGCCCACAGCCACCAGGCCCCGGGATGCAGGGCGTTCCCCCGGTCGGCGACGGGCGCCAGGAGGCGGGCCCTCCACCCGGGTCGCCGGCCGGCGGTCTCCTCGGGGCCGTCGCCGGGCCCGGAGACGGCCCCGGACGCCGGCTCGGAGGCGGGCTCGGAGGCGGGCCCGGACGCCGGCCAGGAGGCGGGCCGGAGCGTCCGCGCGCGCCGGGGGCCGGTCGGGTCGGCGACGGGGTCCGCCGGGGTCTCGCTCGGCCGGGTCATGCGCGGCGGCGGGACTTCCAGACGGCCGCGGCGCCGAGGGCGAGGACGGCTCCGCCGCCGACGAGCAGACCGAGCGACGGGCCGCCGCTGCCGTCGTCCCCGGTGGCCGTGGCCGGGGCCGGGGCCTTCGAGGCGGTGGAGGCGGGGGAGCCGGCCGGCTCGGCCGGTTCCGCCACCGCTTCGCCGCAGCCCTTCCTCGGGTAGCCCGCGATGCCGCAGAGCATCGCGGAGCTGTCGTAGCGGAGCGGCTTGGCGACGGCGGCGAGGGCCTCCGCGGCGGTGCCGTTCTCGGCGATCCGGGCACAGCCCGTCGTCGGGGCGGACCGCGGCGGGGTCTCGCCGGCGGGGGCGTCCTTCGGGGTGCCGAAGTCGACGACGACGGCGATCCGCTTCGTCCCCGGGGTCTTCCCGGTGTCGGCGCAGACCGCGCCGAAGTCGGGCGCGGTGGTCGGCTTCGTGGCGTCGGCGGAGTCCTCGCTCAGCGCGAAGCGGAAGCCGATGACGTCGCCGTCGGCGGGCCGGGCGGTCGCCGGGCCCTGGGTGGCGTACGTCCACTTCCCGGCGTCGGACTCCCAGAACGACCAGTACCGGTAGCCCGCCGCCTGGGCGGGGGCCGCCGCGCCGAGGGCGAGCAGCAGCCCGGCCGTCCCGCAGGCCAGCGCGCCGGAGGCCTTCGTCCGGAGCGTCACTTCTTGCGGCCGCTCAGGAGGAAGCCGATGCCGACGCCGACGACCATGCCGATGCCGATGATCCACCAGACGTCGAAGCCGAGGAACGAGTCGTCGTCCTCGTCCTCGGTGGAGGCGGCGGAGGTGTCGGGGGTCTTCGGCGTCGGGCCGGTCGCGTTCAGCGCCTCGACCAGGTCGGTCTTGCCGAACTCGCGCGGGTCGGCCTCCATCGCGCGCGCGGCGAGGATCAGCTGCGCGTAGGCGGCCGGGCCGGACTCCTTCGCCCAGGGGGCGGCGTTCTGCTCCAGCCACTGGAGCGCGGGCTCCGCGAGCCGGGCGGTGCCGGCGGCGGCGAGGGCGACGACGGCGTCGGCGGTGTTGCCGAAGTCCGGCTTCGGCTCGGTCTCGGTGGCGCCCGGCAGCGGCGGGGTGGTCAGGTGGCCGGTCTGCACGAGCGCCTTGGCCAGGTAGGAGGCGCCGTTGAGGGCGGCCCGCTCGACGGTCGGCTCGGAGAGGTCGACGCAGGTCGGGGCCTGCGGCGGGGTGGCCTTCACGGCCGTGATGCCCTTGCCGAGCCCGGCGAGGGTGGCGGCGGCGGTGGCGTCCGCGTTGGCGAGCAGCGCGCCCGCCTTGTCGGGCTGGTAGGCGAAGGCGCCGGGCCCGTCCTCGTCGGCGCAGGGCAGCGCGAGCGCGAGCAGGGCGTCGTACGGGGTGCGGCCCTCGGCCGAGGTGTACGAACCGGGCTTGACGCCCGAGGCGGCGAGGGCGCTGACGACGATGGAGGTGGAGTTGGCGTCGCTGGGGCCGCCGGGGGTGTAGCTCCAGCCGCCGTCCTTGTTCTGCACCCCGCGCAGCCAGCCGTAGCCGGACTTGACCGCGGTGTCGATCTTCGTCGGGTCGGCGGCCTCGCGGCGGACCGCGCCGAGCGCCTGGAGGGCGACGGCGGTGGCGTTGGAGTCCCGCATCGTCGTGGCGTCGCAGGGCTTCGTGGTGTCGGCGCGGTACGAGGCGAAGGAGCCGTCCGCGCACTGCTGGCCGAGCAGCCAGTCCACGGCCTGGTCGGCGGGCTGGTAGCCGGTGGCGCGCTGGGCGAGGAAGGCGAGCGACTGGCGCCAGACGCCGTCGTACGTCGGGTCGCCCTTGCCGTACAGACCGGGCGGGAGCGCGGCGGCGGAGGCGCTCGGAGAGGGCGCGGCGGAGGCCACGCCGGTCGCGGCGGTGCTGAGCACGGCTGCCGCTGCGGTGAGCGCGGCGGCGGCGCGACGGACGCTGATCATGGTTGCCTCTCGTGCGGGCACCGGACATCGGTGCCCCCGGGGGCCCGCGTCCGGCGCCGTATTCCTCGACGGTGCCGGCGCTCACGTCCCGGGGCAGGGCGTTCCGGCTCCGTGCACGGGGGCACGTCACGGTTGCGGGTCAGCGCCGGATTCGCACCGGCTTTCCCCTGCTCGGGCATGAAGACGACCGGCCCACCATACCGGCCGTCGGGGGCGGCGCCCCGGGCGTGCGAGCCGCGTCACACCGCCACGCCCGCCACGGGCCGCCGCGCCGCGCACCGCCGTACGCGCCACCGGCTCCGTCCCCCTCACACCGCCACGTACGCCACCGGCTCCGTCCCCGTCACGGCCTCCGCGCGGCCCAGCTTCACCAGGCGCCGGATGTGGGCCTCGGCCTCGCTGACGGCGATGTTGCGGGAGCCGTACGGGATGCGCTCCCAGGGGCGGTTCCACTCCATCCGCTCGGCCAGCTGCCACGGGGTCAGCGGGGTGGTGAGGAGGGCGAGGAGGCCGGCGAGCCGTTCCTCGTGGTGGGCGAGGAGTTCGCGGACCCGGCCGGCGGCGTCGGCGAAGGCGTGCTGGTGGGCGGGGAGCACCTCGGCGGCGCCGAGCCGGCCGATCCGCTCCAGGGAGTCGAGGTAGTCGCCGAGGGGGTCGGTCACCGTCGCGTCGTCGGGGTCCTCGTACAGCCCGATGTGGGGGGAGATCCCGGGCAGCAGGTGGTCGCCGGAGAAGAGGCGGCCGTGGCCGGGGAGCCCCGCCGGGTGCTTCTCCTCCAGGTGGAGGCAGACGTGGCCGGGGGTGTGGCCGGGGGTCCAGACGGCGCGGAGCCGGCGGCCGGCGAGGTCGAGCAGTTCGCCGGGGACGATCTCCCGGTCGGGAAGGGCGGCGCCGAGCCCGGGCAGGGTGCGCATCCGGCCGCCGGAGCGGGCGGCGCGCAGCGGCGCGAGGTGGTCCTCGGGGGCGCCGGCGGCGGCGAGCTTGCGGGCGAGGTAGTCGAGCCAGGTGGCGGGGTCGGACTCGCGGGTGCGGCGGACGACGGCGGTGTCGGCGGCGTGCATCGCGATCCAGGCCCCGGACTCCTCCCTGACCCGGCCGGAGAGGCCGTGGTGGTCGGGGTGGTGGTGGGTGATGACGACCCCGTGGATCTCGCTCATGCCGATCCCCAGCGCGCCCAGTCCGTCGTTCAGTTCGGTCCAGGAGTCGGGGTCGTCCCAGCCGGTGTCGACGAGGACCGGCCCCCGGTCGGTGTCGAGGACGTGGACCAGGGTGTGGCCCAGCGGGTTGTCCGGGATGGGCACCCGCAGCGACCAGACGCCGCCGCCGTGTTCGGTCACCTGTGTCATGAGCGCCCCCATCTCTCCCGCACGGTACGGCCATTGCCCATCATAACTAGAACTGATATCAGTTCTGAGACACCGTCAGATACCCCCGGGAGGCGACCGGCATGAGCGAGCTTGTGGAGCACGGAAAGCTGTTCATCGGCGGGAAGTTGACCGACCCCCTCGGCGACGCCTCCATCGAGGTGATCTCGCCGCACACCGAGGAGGTCATCGGCCGCGTCCCGCACGCCTCGCGCGCCGACGTCGACCGGGCGGTGGCGGTGGCCCGGAAGGCCTTCGACGAGGGGCCCTGGCCGCGGACCGGCCTGGAGGAGCGGATCGAGGTCGTCTCCCGGATCAAGGACGCCATCGCCGTCCGCCACGAGGAGATCGCCCGCTCGATCAGCGCGCAGAACGGCTCCCCGTACTCCTGGTCCGTCCTCGCCCAGGCGCTCGGCGCGATGATGGTCTGGGACTCGGCGATCACCATCGCCCGTGACTTCGTCTTCGAGGAGCGGCGCGGCGGGGTCCTCGGCCCGCTGCTCGTGCGGCGCGAGCCGGTCGGCGTGGTCGCGGCCGTCGTGCCGTGGAACGTGCCGCAGTTCACCGCCGCCGCCAAGCTGGGTCCGGCGCTGCTCGCGGGCTGCACCGTGATCCTCAAGCCCTCGCCGGAGTCGCCCCTCGACGCGTACCTCCTCGGCGAGATCGCGGCCGAGGCCGGGCTGCCCGAGGGCGTGCTGTCGATCCTGCCCGCCGACCGCGAGGTCAGCGAGTACCTCGTCGGGCACCCCGGCGTCGACAAGGTCTCCTTCACCGGCTCGGTCGCCGCCGGCAAGCGCGTGATGGAGGTCGCCTCCCGCAACCTCACCCGCGTCACCCTCGAACTCGGCGGCAAGTCGGCGGCGGTGATCCTCCCGGACGCCGACGTGGCGACGGCCGTGGCCGGGATCGCCCC
Organism: Streptomyces sp. NPDC056503; assembly: GCF_042794995.1. Lineage (NCBI taxonomy): Bacteria > Bacillati > Actinomycetota > Actinomycetes > Kitasatosporales > Streptomycetaceae > Streptomyces > Streptomyces sp. NPDC056503. Next base: position 9,777 of record NZ_JBHTST010000156.1, on the reverse strand, counting down.
GGCCGCCTGGATGAACAACGGCCAGGCGTGCGTCGCCCAGACCAGGATCCTCGCCCCCCGCTCCCGGTACGAGGAGTACGCCGAGGCGCTGGCCGCGGCGGCCTCCGCGCTCGTCGTCGGCGACCCGCTCGACCCCGCCACCCAGGTGGGGCCGCTCGTCGCCCGCCGCCAGCAGCAGCGCTCCCTCGACTACATCGGCATCGGGCAGGCGGAGGGCGCCAAGCTCCTCACGGGCGGCGGCCGCCCGGACGGCCTCGACCGCGGCTGGTACGTGGAGCCGACCCTCTTCGGCGACGTCGACAACGCGATGCGGATCGCCCGCGAGGAGATCTTCGGCCCGGTGATCTGCCTCCTGCCGTACGGGGACGAGGCCGAGGCCCTGCGCATCGCCAACGACTCCGAGTTCGGCCTCAGCGGCAGCGTCTGGACCGGCGACGTCGAGCGCGGCGTCGACTTCGCCCGCCGGGTGCGCACCGGCACCTTCAACGTCAACACCTTCAGCCTCGACATGCTCGGCCCCTTCGGCGGCTACAAGAACTCCGGCGTGGGCCGCGAGTTCGGCCCCGAGGGCTTCGGGGAGTACCTGGAGCACAAGATGATCCACCTCCCGGCCGGATACGGGGACAACTGATGGGCGACCGCTGGCGCGTGGAGGTCGACCGGGGCGTCTGCATCGGCTCCGGGATGTGCGTCGGCCACGCCCCGGACGGCTTCCGCCTCGACACCGCCCGCCAGTCCCACCCGGTCCGCCCGGAGGCCGACGCCGGCGAACGGATCCTCGCGGCGGCCGAGGGCTGCCCGGTCGAGGCGATCCTGATCACCCTCGCGGACGGCGGGGAGCCGGTGTACCCACCGGAGGAGTAGCCCGCGGGCACCCCGTCCGCGGGCGCCCCGTCCCCCGGCGCCCCGTCCGCGGGGGAGCCGGGTCAGGCGCGGGCGGCGGTCCGCCGCGGGGCCGTCAGGTCGATCAGCCGGCAGACCGTCTCGATGTCGATCTTCACCTGGGCGATCGAGGCGCGCCCCGACAGCCAGGTGATGAGCGCGGAGTGCCAGGTGTGCTCGATGACGCGGACGGCCGACAGCTGCTCGGGCGTCGGCTGCTCCGCGCCCATCGCGTCCAGGATGATCGCCGTCGTCAGCCGCGAGACCGTGTCGACCTCGGGGCTGACGCTGCGGTCCGCGAAGGTCAGCGCCCGCACCATGGCGTCGGCGAGCTGCGGCTCGCGCTGGAGCGCGCGGAAGGTCCGCATCAGGGTCTCCGCCACCCGCTCGGCCGGGGCGGCGCCCGCGGGGGGCCGCTTGCGGAGCGTGCTGTGCATGTGCTGGAGCTGGTCCTGCATGGTCGCCACGAGCAGGTGGATCTTGGACGGGAAGTAGCGGTAGAGCGTGCCGAGGGCGACTCCGGCCGCCTCCGCGACCTCCCGCATCTGCACCGCGTCGAAGCCGCCGCGGGCGGCGAGCTGGGCGCTGGCGTCCAGGATGCGGCGCCGCCTGGCCTCCTGACGTTCGGTCAGGGGTGGGGTGGCGGAGGGGCGGTGGTCCGCTCTGCTCTCTGCGGTCATCGGGGTCCCGTTCCGTGCGGTGGGGAGCGCCAGTATGGCGGAGGACGGCCTTGGCGCGAACCTCCGCGGCCGGGTGGCGCGAATCACCTGTTCCGGCGCTCACACCGAAGCTACCTGCCGGTAGATTCTGTGCCTCCCGATGGATCGGAGGGCACGTCCGGAGACGTCGGGAACGATCAAGTCTGTAACTTGTTCTACCTTAGCGCGAGCGGTTACGCTCGCGCGAAACGCACGCTCGAAGGGGGTCGCGCATGACCGCTGAGGCCATAGAGGCAAGCCCCCGGCAGGGTGCCGCCCCGTCCGGTGACGGTCCGTTGCGGATCGCTCTCCTCACGTACAAGGGGAACCCCTTCTGCGGAGGCCAGGGCGTCTACGTCCGGCACCTCTCCCGCGAACTGGCCCGCCTGGGCCACACCGTCGAGGTCTTCGGCTCGCAGCCGTACCCGACCCTCGACGAGGGCGTCACGCTCAGCGAGATCGCCAGCCTCGACCTCTACCGCCAGCCCGACCCCTTCCGGACGCCCGGGCGCGAGGAGTACCGGGACTGGATCGACGCGCTCGAAGTGGCCACCATGTGGACCGGCGGCTTCCCCGAGCCGCTGACCTTCTCGCTGCGGGCCCGCCGCACGCTCGCCGCCCGCCGGGGCGACTTCGACGTGATCCACGACAACCAGACGCTCGGGTACGGGCTCCTCGGCGGCCCCCGCGCGGTCGGCGCCCCGCTGGTCACCACGATCCACCACCCCATCACCGTCGACCGGCGGCTGGAGCTGGACGCCGCCGCCGACTGGAAGCGCCGCGCCTCCGTCCGCCGCTGGTACGGCTTCACCCGCATGCAGAAGCGGGTGGCCCGCCGGCTGCCGTCCGTCCTCACCGTCTCCGGCACCTCCCGCGACGAGATCGTCGAGCACCTCGGGGTCCGCGAGGACCGCATCCGGGTCGTGCACATCGGCGCCGACACGGAGCTGTGGTCCCCGGACCCCTCGGTCGCGGAGGTCCCCGGCCGCATCGTCACCACCTCCAGCGCCGACGTCCCCCTCAAGGGCCTGGTCTTCCTGATCGAGGCACTCGCCAAGCTGCGCACGGAGCGGCCCGACGCGCACCTCGTCGTCGTCGGCAAGCGCGCCGAGGACGGGCCCGTCGCCCGGGCGATCGAGCGGTACGGGCTCGACGGCGCCGTCCGGTTCGTGAAGGGCATCAGCGACGCGGAGCTCGTCGACCTCTACCGCTCGGCCGAAGTGGCCTGCGTGCCCTCCCTCTACGAGGGCTTCTCGCTGCCGGCCGCCGAGGGCATGGCGACCGGTACGCCGCTGGTCGCCACGACGGGCGGGGCGATCCCGGAGGTCGCGGGCCCCGACGGCGAGACCTGCCTCGCGGTGCCGACCGGCGACGCGGGGGCGCTGGCCGCCGCGCTGGGCCGGATGCTGGGCGACCCGGAGCTGCGGGCCCGGCTCGGTGCCGCCGGCCGGGCCCGGGTGCTGGACCGCTTCACCTGGGCGCGGGCGGCGCAGGGCACCGCGGAGCTCTACCGCGAGGCCCTGGCGCGCCAGGGTGCCCGCCGCCGCTGACCCCCCCCGTACCACCCCCTCGCACCACCCGAACTCCCGCCACTCGGAAGGGCAGACCCCGTGCTGACCGTCGACTTCACCCGCTTCCCGCTCGCCCCCGGCGACCGCGTGCTCGATCTGGGCTGCGGTGCGGGCCGGCACGCCTTCGAGTGCTACCGGCGCGGCGCCCAGGTCGTGGCCCTCGACCAGAACGGCGAGGAGATCCGCGAGGTCGCCAAGTGGTTCGCCGCCATGAAGGAGGCCGGCGAGGCCCCGGCCGGCGCGACCGCCACCGCGATGGAGGGCGACGCGCTCAACCTGCCGTTCCCCGACGAGTCCTTCGACGTCGTCATCATCTCCGAGGTCATGGAGCACATCCCGGACGACAAGGGCGTCCTCGCCGAGATGGTCCGTGTCCTCAGGCCCGGCGGCCGGATCGCGATCACCGTCCCCCGCTACGGCCCCGAGAAGGTCTGCTGGGCGCTCTCGGACGAGTACCACGAGGTCGAGGGCGGCCACATCCGCATCTACAAGGCGGACGAACTCCTGGCCAAGATCCGCCAGGCCGGGCTCAAGCCGTACGGCACCCACCACGCCCACGCCCTGCACTCGCCGTACTGGTGGCTGAAGTGCGCCTTCGGTGTCGACAACGACAAGGCGCTTCCGGTCCGGGCGTACCACAAGCTCCTGGTCTGGGACATCATGAAGAAGCCCGCCCTGACCCGGGTCGCCGAGCAGCTGCTCAACCCGGTCGTCGGCAAGAGCTTCGTCGCCTACGCCACCAAGCCCCACCTCCCGAAGGCCGAGACCGCGGACGCGGCCAAGTGACGGCTCCCGAGCGGATAGCGGAACACCTGGTCCTGCCCGGGGTCCTCACCGCCGAGCAGGCCGCCGGGACCGTGGCGGGCATCCTCGCCGCCCAGCGCGAGGACGGCGCCATCCCGTGGTTCCGGGGCCACCACCTCGACCCCTGGGACCACACCGAGGCCGCCATGGCCCTGGACGCGGCCGGCGAGCACGAGGCCGCCGCCCGCGCCTACGCCTGGCTCGCCCGGCACCAGAACGGCGACGGCTCCTGGTACGCCGCCTACCAGGACGGCGACCCGGACGACGTCACCGACCGCGGCAAGGAGTCCAACTTCACCGCGTACATCGCCGTCGGCGTCTGGCACCACTACCTGTCGACCGGCGACGACGCCTTCCTCGACCGGATGTGGCCGGTCGTCTACGCGGCGATGGAGTTCGTCCTCGGACTCCAGCGGCCCGGCGGCCAGATCGGCTGGAAGCGCGAGCCCGACGGCAGCCCCGTCACCGACGCGCTCCTCACCGGCTCCTCCTCCGTCCACCACGCCCTGCGCTGCGCCCTCGCGCTCGCCGAGGCCCGCGAGGAGCCGCAGCCGGACTGGGAGCTGGCCGCCGGGGCCCTGGCGCACGCGATCCGCCGCCACCCCGAGCGCTTCCTCGACAAGTCCCGCTACTCGATGGACTGGTACTACCCGATCCTCGGCGGCGCGGTCACCGGCGCCGAGGCGCGGGCCCGCATCGACGCGCGCTGGGACGACTTCGTGGTCCCCGGCCTCGGCGTCCGCTGCGTGGTCCCCAACCCGTGGGTGACCGGCGGCGAGAGCTGCGAACTCGCCCTCGCCCTCTGGGCGACGGGGGAGTCCGACCGGGCCCTCGACATCCTCCAGTCCATCGGCCACCTGCGGGCCCCGAACGGCCTGTACTGGACGGGATACGTCTACGAGGGCGAGGACGGCCACGAGCCGGCGGTCTGGCCCGAGGAGCAGACCACCTGGACGGCCGGCTCCCTCCTCCTCGCCGTCGCGGCCCTCGGCGGCGAACACGCCACCGTCGCCGTCTTCGGCGGCGAGACCCTGCCGACGGGCCTGGCCCCGGACTGCTGCGGGGAGTGACGCACGACGACGGAAGGGCCCGGGATCCACTGGATCCCGGGCCCTTCCGTCACCCGGTGCCGCGCCCGCGCAGCCCCTCGACGAGCTGGGCGACGTGGTCCCGGGCGAGCGCCGGGCCGAGGTCCGCGTGGCCGACCAGGAGCCGGTACCAGAACGGGCCGAAGACCTGGTCGGCGGCGAAGTCCGGATCGGTGCCCGGGGCCAGCTCGCCCCGGTCGGCGGCGCGCGCCAGGATCTCCTTCACCACCGTGCGGCGGCTCTCCACCCAGCCGCGGAACTCCTCGGCGAAGGCGGGGTCGAGCTGCGCCTCGGCCATCAGTCCGCGCAGCGCCCGCACCCGCAGCGGATGCTCCGCGATCCGGTACAGCTCGGTCGTGAAGAGCGTGAGGTCCCCGGCGAGCGTGCCCGTGTCGGGGGTCGGCATCCGCTGCTCGACGGAGTGCCGGTAGGCGTCCATCACCAGCGCGGGCTTGGACTTCCACCACCGGTAGACGGTGCTCTTCGCGACCTCGGCGCGCTTGGCCACGCCCTCGATGGTGACGCCGTGGTAGCCCGCCTCCTCCAGGAGCGCGGCGGTGGCGGCGAGGACGGCTTCGCTGGCGTCCTGGCTGCGCACCCGGCCCCCTGTGCGGGGGGACGGGGGGCGGCCGGGGTTCTTCTCGGAGGGCACGCACGCCACCGTAGCAGCGTGCTAGTCTCCAATCGAAACGCTACGTAGCGTTTCGATTGAGGCCCGGGCCACCGGGTCGCCGCACCACCGGGTCCCCGGCACTGCCCTCGGAGGAGAACCATGAGCACGATCGTCGTCTCGCACGGTTTCGGCATGAGCAAGGACGACCACTGGTACCCGTACCTCGCCACCGCGCTCACCGGCGCCGGCCACGAGGTGCGGATACCCCAGCTGCCCGAACCCCTGGCGCCGCGGGCCGGGGACTGGCTGGAGGCGCTCGCCGCGGAGACCGCCGGGACCGGCCCCGCCGACACCGTCCTGGTGGGGCACAGCCTCGGCGGCGTCAACGTGCTGCGCCTCCTGGAGCGGCACGACACCGGGACGGAGGGGCCGTACGCCGGTGTCCTCCTCGTCGCCTCGATGGCCCGCGAGGTCGGCTACGACGCCCTCGCCCCCTTCTTCGAGCCCGGCCTCGACTGGGCCCGGATCCGGCGCGCCGCCCGCACCTTCGCCGTGCTGCACGCGGCCGACGACCCGGTCACCGGCGCGGCCACCCCGGAGCACCTGATGACCTTCGCGACCGACCTCGGCGCCACCGTCACCCTCACCCCGGGCGGCGGCCACTTCCCCAGCACCGGCGACACCCGGACCGAGCTTCCCGAGGCCCTCCGGCTGGTCGAGACCGCGCTGCTGCCCTGACCGGGGGCGGGCACCCGGACGGAGCGGCCCGGATGGCGGGGGGACGGGGGCGGGGCGAGGCTGGCGGGACCAGTCCCAGGGAGGTTCCGCTGTGCCCAGAAGTCTGAACCGCGGCGTCGTCGCGCTGCTCCTGTCCGGCGCGCTGCTGCTCGGCACGGCCGGGTGCGGAGCCGACACCACCGCGAGCGTGTCCACGGCCGCCAGCCCCTCGGCGTCGGGCACCTTCGAGCAGCAGAAGCTGGCGAAGACCAGGTTCGTCGCGAACGCCGGGCTCGCCGCGGGAGCCGCGTACCAGTGGATCGTGAAGCCGTACCAGGCGGGCAAGTTCAAGAAGGGCGCGGACGGGCGCACCTTCGCCCTGGTGAAGGCGGGGCTCGCGGGCGCGTTCACCTACAACCGGCTGAAGGCGGCGGTGAACAACGCGAAGGGCGACCCGCTGCTCTCCAAGGCGGTGGCCCCGCTCTCCGCCGGCATCGACTCCCTCAAAGACCTCGGCACCAAGCTCCGCAAGGGCGAGATCGACGCGGCGGACGTCGGCGGCCTGGAGGGCGTCATCAACGGCATCAAGGACGCGGGCAAGTCCGCCGGGGCCGAGGTGGTCGAGAAGGTCCCCTCGGCCTCGCAGCTCGGCGGCGGCTGACGGACCGGCCCCTCGGCCGCCCGCCCGTCCGTCCGCCCGCCCGTCAGGCGAGGGCGGCGGACTCGGCCAGCGTCGGGTAGTCGTTGTACCCGACCTCGTCGCCCGAGTACATCCAGTTCGCCTCCCGGAGCGGGTTGAGCGGCGCGCCGGTGCGGAGCCGTTCGACCAGGTCGGGGTTGGCCAGGAAGGCGCGGCCCAGCGAGACCAGGTCGGCCCCGGCCGCGAGCAGCCGCTCGCCCGCGCCCTTCCCTCCGTCGGCGGGGAGGGGTCCGCCGAAGCCGAGCACCGGGTTGGCGACCAGCGTGTTCGGCCAGGCCGCGCGGATCCACCGGAAGAGCGGCTGCGCGGGATCGGCGAAGATCACGTGCAGATAGACCGGGTCGAGCGCGGCGAGCGCGGGGACGAGCGTCCGGTAGAGCGCGGCGGTCTCCTCCTCGCCGCCCTCGTCGATGCCGTTCACCGTGACCCCGGGCGAGATGCGCACCCCGACCCGCTCGGCGCCGATCGCGTCGACGACGGCCCGGACGACCTCGACCACGAACCGGACGCGGTTCTCCACGGATCCGCCGTACGCGTCCGTGCGCCGGTTGGTGTTCTTCGCCAGGAACTGGTGGAGCAGATGGCCGTTGGCGGCGTGCACCTCGACCCCCTCGAAGCCCGCGTCGACGGCCCGGCGCGCGGCGGCGGCGAAGTCCGCGACGGTCTCCTGGATCCCCTCGGCGCCCAGCTCGCGGGGCACGACGGACCGCTGCCGGCCGGAGGGCGTGTGGATCTCCTCCGGCAGCGCGACCGGCGAGGGCGCGACGGGCAGGTGCCCGCTGGTGTCGGGGTGGCCGACCCGGCCGCCGTGCTGGAGCTGGAGGAACATCCGCCCGCCCTCGGCCCGTACCGCGTCGGTGACCCGGCGCCAGCCGGCCACGTGGGCGTCGGTGTGGATGGCGGTGATGTTCGGGTAGGTCCGGCCGACCGCGTTCGGCGTGGACGCCTCGGCGATGATCAGGCCGGCGGCGGCCCGCCGGGCGTAGTGGGTGGTCATGAGGGGCCGGGGGACGCCGTCGGCGGTGGCCCGGTTGCGGGTCATGGGCGCCATCACCAGCCGGTTGGGGAGGGGCAGGGAGCCGAGGGTGGTGGACTCGAAGAGGCGGGAGGAGGCCGGTGCGTTCGTCATGTCGGTACGGTAGGAGTTGACACCAGTGTCAGGTTCAAGTCCTTCTTCCCGCAGGCGAGGTGGCGGATGCGCATCGGTGAACTGGCCCGCCGCAGCGGCGTGAGCGAACGCTCGCTGCGCTACTACGAGACCCAGGACCTGCTGCGCTCCGAGCGTACGCCGGGCGGCCAGCGCCGCTACGGCGAGTGGGCGGTGGACCGGGTCGTCCGCATCCAGGCCCTGTACGCGGCGGGCCTGAACAGCCGCAAGATCGCCCAGCTCCTCCCGTGCATGCGCGACGCGGACGGCGCGCCCAGCGACATCGCCACGCCCCGGCTCCTCGACGAACTGGCCACCGAGCGCGCCCGCATCGACACCCTGATCGCCGACCTCGTCCGCTCCCGCGACATCCTCGACGAGGTGATCGAGTCGGCGTCGCCGGCCTGATCCGAAGGAGACGGCCCGGGCCGGAGGGCGCGCCCGGGGCCGCCGGACCTATCCGGCGATCTCCGCGAGGACCCGCAGGGTCTCCGGGTCCGGGGCCGTGACGAGGAGTTCCGTCACCGGGCCGGACCGCCATGCGCGCAGCCGGTCGGCGATGCGCTCCCTCGGGCCCACCAGGGAGATCTCGTCGGCGAAGGCGTCGGGGACGGCCAGGACGGCCTCCTCGCGGCGGCCCTCGGCGAAGAGGGCCTGGATGCGGCGGGCCTCGGGCTCGTAGCCCATGCGGGCCATGAGGTCGGCGTGGAAGTTGCGGCTCGCGTGGCCCATGCCGCCGATGTAGAAGCCGAGCATCGCCTTCACCGGGAGCAGGCCCTTCGTCACGTCGTCGCAGACCTGGGCGCGGACCATCGGGGCGACGCGGAAGCCGTCGGGGAGGCGGTCCGGGAGGGCGTAGACCTCGCGCCAGCGGCGGGGGGACCAGTAGAGCGGCAGCCAGCCGTCGGCGATCTCCAGGGTCTGCGCGATGTTCTTCGGGCCCTCCGCGCCGAGCAGGACCGGCAGGTCCGCGCGGAGCGGGTGGGTGATCGGGCGGAGGGGCTTGCCGAGGCCGGTGCCGTCCTCGCCCGCGTACGGGAAGGAGTAGTGCCGTCCCGCCAGGGTGACCGGCGCCTCCCGTCGCAGCACCTGCCGGATCACGTCCACGTACTCGCGGGTCGCCGTCAGCGGGGAGCGGGGGAAGGGGCGGCCGTACCAGCCCTCCACCACCTGGGGGCCGGAGAGGCCGAGGCCGAGCCGCATCCGGCCGCCGGACAGGTGGTCCAGGGTGAGCGCCTGCATCGCGGTCGCGGTCGGGGTGCGCGCCGCCATCTGCGCCACCGCCGTGCCGAGCCCGATCCGGCTGGTGTGCGCGGCGATCCAGGTGAGCGCGGTGAAGGCGTCCGAGCCCCACGCCTCCGCCGTCCACACCGAGTCGTAGCCCAGGCGCTCCGCCTCGCGCGCGAGTTCCAGGTGGGCGGGGGAGGGGCCGCGGCCCCAGTAGCCGAGCGCGAGTCCCAGGCGCATGACCGGACTCCTTTCTGACGATCCGTCAGGTCGATGCGGTCCGGGGGACTGTACGACAGCGGCCCCCCGACCGGAAGGCTTCCGGTCGGG
>NZ_JBHTST010000155.1:0-19459 GCF_042794995.1 Streptomyces sp. NPDC056503 | reverse complement strand
CCGCCCTCAGGGTGTGCCGGGGCCGTCCCGTTTCCTCCGCTCGGTGGTCCGTGTCCGGCGGTCTCCGCCCGGTGGTCCGCTCAGCGGTTCCCGCGGGCCAGGCGCCGCCACGGGGTGAAGGTGAAGACCGCGCCGCCGAGGAGGATCGCCGTGCCGGCGACCAGGCCGAGGGCGCGCAGGGCGCCGTCGGACTCGGCGCCGGTCTGGGCGAGGCCGTCGCCGCCCCCGGAGCCGTTGCCGGAGCCGTTGCCGTTGCCGCCGTCCTCCGAGCCGCCGTTGTCCCCGTTCCCGGAGGCGCCGCCGGACTGCTTGGCGGTGTCCAGGGTGAGGGACGCCTCGACCGTGCCCTTCACGGTGCAGGGGATCTTGATCGGGTCGGCGCCGGGGGCGAGGACGACGCTGATGGTGAGCGCGCCCGGGGAGAGGGTCGCCTTGCCGGTGGCGCCGGGGCGGTAGGTGCCCTTCATGTCGGTGAGGCTCACCGGGTCGTTCATCTTGAGCGCGGTGGGGTTGGACGCGCCGGTGACCTTGACGGTGCCGCTGTCGGCCCCGCCGATCTTGATGTCCATGCTGGGCGTGAGGGCGTTCGCGGGCAGCGGCGCGGGGCTGTTCATGACGCCCTTGGCCGTCTTGACCGTGAGGTCGTACGCGCCGCCGTTCTTCCTGGCGCTGATGGTGACCTTGGAGTTGATCGCGTCGGGGCCGGGGGACGTACAGGCGAAGGCGACCTTGACCTCCTTGCCCGGGAAGTCGGTCTGTCCGCCGGAGCCGCCGGACCCTCCGTCGCCGCCGGACCCGCCGCTGTCCGAGCCGCCGCTGTCCGAGCCGCCGCCGTCGGTGCCGCCGCTGCCCGAGCCGCCGCCGCTGCCGGAGCCGCCGCCGTCCGTCACCTTGATCGTGGCGCCGACCGGGACCTGCTCCTTCGGCGTGCACGTGGTGTTAGTAGACATCGGCTTCGACACGTTGATCGTGTACGCGTCGGGCGTCAGCGTGACGTCGCCCGCCTTGGTCAGCTTCAGGGTGCCCTTCATCTCGGGCAGGACCATGTCGGTGTTCTTGGGGATCGGCGGGTTCTGCCGGGGCCCCTCCATGGCGACCGTGCCGCCCTGCGCCCCGCCGACCTTCATGGTCCCGGTCGGCTTGACGGTGTTCGCGTCCAGATCGAGCATGTCGGGGTTCTTGGAGGCCGGCTTCACGGTCTTCCAGACGACCTCGACGGTGTCGCCGACCTTGGCGGTCGCGGGTGCGGTGACCAGCACCGTGGTGGTGCCCTGCACCGGGGGCAGGCCGGAGATCGACGGCGGGATGCACTCCGTCTTGAACGAGATCTGGGCGGCCTGGGCGGGACCGGCGGAAAGCAGGATCCCCGCGCCGCCGAGCATCAGCGCGATCCCGGCCGCGCTCATCCTCCGTTGCGTGCTCACGAATGTCCCTTCGTCGTCGGACTGTTCTCGGACGGTGCGGAGTCGGGGAGGAACCACGGCAGCGCCGAGGCCGTCCCGGGGCCGTCCGCGTCCGCCGGTAGGGGGACGGGGACGGAGTCGCGGTTCCGGCCGCCGGCCCGGTCGACGAGGACCATGCCGATCCGGAAGAGGGCGGCGGGCACGACCACGGCGAGCAGGGCCCAGAAGAGGACCACGCCCCACGGCCGGCCCACCTTCCAGGGCTGCTCGGCCAGGACCTTCCCGCCGTAGGAGACGGAGACCCGGTAGTCGCCGTGGGCGCCGGCGGAGAGCTCGACGTCCAGCTCGATCCGGGCCTTCTGCCCGGGCTTCACGGTGCCGCGCCACTGGTGTTCCTCGTCGCCCGGGGCGAGGACGCCGCGGGCGGTGCCGACGAGGAAGACCGGGTCGCGGACGGGCGCGGTGCCGAGGTTCCCGACGGTGAGGACGAGGGTGCGGGACGGTGGCGCCCCGAACCAGGTGAGGACCCCGCCGGAGCCTTCCAGGCGGGCGGCGGTGAGGACGGCGAGCCGTCCGTCGCCGGCGGCGTCCGGGAGCGGGGCGGTGGGGTGGTCCGTGACGGTGAAGCCGGCGTCGACGACGTCCTGACTGCCGGTGACTCCGGAGACGTGGACGACGCAGGGGCAGGGCTTGGGCGGGGCGACCACCGGCAGCTTGACGCTGAAGGCGCCGCGCGGGTCGACGGTGGCGGCGCGGCCGTCGGTGTTGGCGCAGCTGTTGGTGCCGCCGACGACGCCCTTCTCGGGGGTGCCCTGGCCGCAGAGCAGGACCATCAGGAGCGCGCCGGCCTTCCAGCCGGTGCCGCTGACGGTGAGTTCGCCGCCCTTGGCGGCCTGGTTGCGCGAGACGGCGACGGTGGGGTCGCCCGCGGCGGGCGCGGGGTGCGCGGGGACGGCCGGGAGCAGGGCGAGGGCGAGGGCCGTGAGCAGCGCGGCCAGGGCCGTACGGGCACGGGCGGCGGCCGGTCTCATGTGGTGGCTCCCTTCGTACGGGCCCGGCGCCGGAGCGTGTACGCGGCTCCGCCCGCCGCCGCGAGCGGCAGGACGGCGGCGCCGGCGAGGGCGGGCGCGGAGGCGAAGACGGCGGCGGTGGCGGCGGTGGCGGGGGTGGCTCCGGGGGCGGTGGCGGTGAGCCGGACGGTGACGGAGTCGAGGGCCGGCGGGTCGGGCCAGGGTTCGGTGCGGGCGGCGCGCTCGCCGGGGCGGAGGGTGAGCGGCAGGGCACGGTCGGGGAGGTCGAGGACGGTGCCGAGGAGGCCGTCGGCGCGGACGGCGAGGCGGGGCCGGTCGAGGAGGGTGCTGCCGCGGTTGACGAGGGTGTAGTGGAGGGTGCCGGTGGCGCGGTCGACGCGGGCGTCCTCGACGGTGAGGGCGGCGAGCCGGGGCCCGCTGACCTTCAGCCGCAGGTCGACCTCGGTCCGCCGGCCGCCGGCCGCGGCCCGTACCGTGCCGCGGTGTTCGCCGGGCGGGGTGGCGGCGGCCACCGTGACGGCGAAGGGCACGTCGGCGCGGGTGCGGGCGGGCACGGTGACGGTGCGGGCGGCGAAGGCGACGGCGGCGGGCCCTTCGCCCGTGAGGGTGACGGTGAGCGCCCGGGGCCCGGGGTTGGTGACGGAGAGGGTGTCCTCCAGGACGCTGCCGGCGGGTCCTTCGAGGTAGGCGTACGGCCGTCCGGCGGCGGGCGCGGCCGTCCACTCGGCGGCGGGGGGCGCGGCGGTCCCCCGCGGGGTGGCGGGGGGCGCGGCGGCGAGCGTGCCGAGGACGGCCGCGGCGGCGAGGAGCGCGTACCGGCCCCTGGGCGGGGCGCCCCGGCGCGCGGGCCTCCCGCCGCCGGCCGCGGGGACGGGCCCGCGCGGTGCGGCGGGGGTCTCGGGCCTGGTCACGGGCGGGCCGGGTGGGGGCGGCGGGTGAGCCAGAGGAGGGTGCCGGCGCCGGCCAGGAGGACGGTGCCGCCGAGGGTGGCGAGGGCGGTGGTGGTGGAGAGGCCGCCGGTCCTGGGGAGTTCGCCGCCCGGGAGGGCCTCGGCGCCGTCCCCCTCGGCCCCCTCGGTCTCCTCGCCCTCCTTCCCGGTCCCGGTCTCCGGCAGGCCCGTCACCGTGAGGGTGAGGGACGGGCCGGGTGTGCCGGCGGGCCGGCAGACGGCGGCGTCCATGCCGAGGGCGTGGACGGTGAGCACTCCGGCGGTGAAGGTGACGGTGCCGTTCCGCCCGGGTGTGTAGGTGCCGGTGAGGGTGCCGATCCGGATGGGGGTGAAGGCGGGGACGGCGGCGGGGTTGGGGGCGCCCTTCACCTTGACGGTGCCCTGGTCGTCGCCGCCGAGGACGAGTTCGGCGCGCGGGGTCATGACGCCCTTGGGGAGTTCGACGGGGCTGTCGGAGACGCCCTTGTCGAAGGTCATGGTGATCGCGTAGGCGTCGCCCTTCCGCTCGGCCGTGATGTCCACGGGCGAGACGGCGGACCGGTCGCCGATCTCCGTCTCGCACGCGTACTTCACGTCGACGACCTCGGCGTGGGCGGCGGGCGCGGCGGCCAGCCCGGCCGGGGCCCAGACCGCGACGGCGGCCGTGAGCACGGCGGCCGCCCTCCTCCGGTTCGGTTTCCTGGACACCCGCGACCCCTCACCGATGTTCCTGACGCATCATCAGATTGGGCGTCAAGGTACGCCTGGGGCCGTACGGAGGGAAGAAGAGCGACGGTGAAAGTCCTGCGGCGGTCGCCCGCGACGGGGCGGAACCGTCAGGCGGGGGAGGCCAGTTCGGCCCAGACCGTCTTGCCGGGGGCGCCCGGCACCCGCTGGATGCCCCAGTCCAGGCAGAGCCGCTGCACGATGAACATGCCGTGCCCGCCGGGGCGTCCGGCCCGGTGCGGGGTGCGCGGCACGGGCTGGCCGGCGCCGCGGTCGGTGACCTCCAGGCGGACGGTCCTGGCGAGGCGGAGGACCCGGAGCCGCTCGGGGCCCTCGGCGTGCAGGCAGGCGTTGGTGACGAGTTCGGAGACGACGAGCAGGACGTCCTCGGCGGCGGCCCTGCGGTCGGCGCCGACGGCGGGCAGCCAGCCCCACTCGGTCAGGGCGGTGCGGGTGAAGTCACGGGCGAGCGGGACGGTGCCGCTGGTCTCGCCGAGCGCGAGGGTACGGATGTCGGAAGCCTGGTCCATCAGCACTTCACCTCACCGGTCGACGAGACAGCAGGGGCAGGGACGAGAAGGGGGCGCGGCGCCGGGGCGTCAGCCGGAGCCGGGCAGGGCGGTGGCGAGGGTGTCGTGCACGGTGAAGACGGCCTCGGCGCCGGTGATCCGGAAGACCCTGGCCACGGCGGGCCGCATGGCCACCAGATGGACCTCGCCGCCGGCGGCCTCGGCGCGCAGGCGCGCCCCGAGGAGCACGTTGAGGCCGGTCGAGTCGCAGAAGCCGAGCCCCTCGCAGTCGACGACGAGCCGGACGCGGCCCGCGTCGATGGCGGCGTCCAGCGGCGCGCGCAGCAGCTCGGCGGTGTGGTGATCGAGCTCACCCACCGGTACGAGGAGTTCCGCGTCACCGTCCACGGCTCTGGCCTCGACCCGCAGCCGCGCGGGCTGCGCGCTGCCGATGTGCTGGCGGTCCATGGTGTGACCCCTCCTCGATCGACTTCGCCGAACCCTACTAGCGGGGCACCTTCCGGCGCACACGAGCCCACCACAAAACCGTCCATAACGGATTATTGCCACTTGCAACGATCGCCGCCGACCAGGTAGGGCTAGTACGTGACACCCGATCCAGCCGGCTTTGGAGGCGCCGCACACCGCACCCGGACACCCACCCTGGAGGAGACCCATGTCACCCCGGCTCGACGCCCCGCGCACCCCCACCGCGCCGTCGACACCAGCCCTTCCCCGTCCCGCCGCCCCCACACCCGCGCCGCCCCCGGCGCTCGACGAACGCCTCGACGGCCCGCTCGACCGGGTCGCCCCCGCCGACGCCCGCGCCCTCTCCAAGGACCTCTTCGCACGGCTCGCCGAGCTGGAGGAGGGCACCCACGAGTACGCGTACGTCCGCAACACCCTCGTCGAACTCAACCTGGCCCTGGTCCGCTTCGCCGCAGCCCGCTTCGGGACCCGCAGCGAACCCATGGAGGACATCGTCCAGGTCGGCACGATCGGCCTCATCAAGGCCATCGACCGCTTCGAACTCGCCCGCGGCGTCGAGTTCCCCACCTTCGCGATGCCGACCATCATCGGCGAGATCAAGCGCTTCTTCCGCGACACCTCCTGGTCCGTGCACGTCCCCCGGCGGCTCCAGGAACTCCGGCTCGACCTGGCCCGGGCGGGCGACGCCCTCTCCCAGCGCCTCGACCGGGCGCCCACCGTGAGCGAACTCGCCGCCGAACTCGGCCTGTCCGAGGACGAGGTCGTCGAGGGCATGGCCGCCAGCAACGCCTACACGGCCGCGTCGCTCGACGCCCAGACCGAGGACGACGACCACGGACAGAACGAGACCACCCTCGCCGACCGGCTCGGCTACGAGGACCACGGCCTGACCGGCATCGAGTACGTCGCCTCCCTCAAGCCGATGATCGCCTCGCTCCCCGAACGGGAACGGCTCATCCTCTCCCTCCGGTTCGTCACCGGCCTCACCCAGTCGGAGATCGGCGCCGAGCTCGGCATCTCCCAGATGCACGTCTCCCGGCTGCTCTCCCGCACCCTCGCCCGGCTGCGCCGCGGACTCACCCTGGAGGAGTGACCCTCCCGGGATCACTCCGGCGGAATGACCTCCACCGGACCCCGTGAGCCGTCAAAATGGCGACGGAAAGGGCCCGTTCACGGTCTTCGACCCGAACGGGCCCTTCCGTGCGACCTGTACGACCCGTGCGGCACCACGGGCCGCCGGTCGGGCCGTTGTTGACGGGGCCGTCCGGAAGGGGCGACATTGAGCCCGGGGATCTGGGGGGAATCTGTCATGGTTTCTGCGTACGCGGACCTGGAAGAAGGCATGCGCGCGCGGCTCGGGGGCCGGGAGTGCCTCTACGTGCCGTCGTGCCGCCTCGGCCTCTACCTCGCGCTCCGCCGCTGGTGCCCGCCCGGCGGCCGGGTCCTCATGTCCCCGGTCAACGACGACGTGATCTTCTTCGTGGTGCTCGCCGCCGGCCTCCGGCCCGTACAGGCCCCGCTCGACCCGCGCGACGGCTCCGTCGACCCGGCGGCCGTGCCCGACGCCGTCTGGTCCGGACTCTCCGCCGTCCTCACCACCAACCTGTACGGCAACCCCGACCCCGCGCCCGCACTGCGCGCCCGCTGCGACCGGCTCGGCATCCCCCTCCTGGAGGACGCCGCCCACGCCATCGGCTCCACCGTCGGCGGCCGCCCCGTCGGCGCCTGGGGGGACGCCGCCGTCTTCAGCCTCTCCAAGCACACCGGCGCCAAGACCGGCGGCTTCCTCGCCGTCGCCGACCCCGCCCTGCGCGACGGTCTCGCCGCCGAGCGGGACGCCCTGCTCCGCCCGGCCCGGCTCGCCAAGGAACTCTCCTACCTGGCCCGCCCGTACGCCGAGGCCACCGCCCGCGGCCTGCGCCTCGCCCGGCCCGCGCACGCCGCCCTGCGCGCCCTCGGCGTCCACGAACGGCCCGGCATCCGGATGCCGTTGCGCCCCGAGGAACTCGCCCGCGCGCTCGACGCCGCCCCCGCGCTCGACCCCTTCCACTCCTGGGTCCGGGTCGACATGCACGACTACCGGCTCCGCGCCGGCGCCGCCCGCCTCGCCCGCACCCGCCGCAGGCTCGCCGCCCTCGACACCACCCTCGACGCCCACCGCGCCGGCACCGCCCGCCTCCTCGCCTCCGAGTACTCCGGCCAGGGCCTCCCCGCGGACGGCGCCGTCCCCCCGCTCTTCCGGGTGCCGCTCCTCGTCGAGGACCGGGACGCCGCCGTGGCCGCGCTCGCCCGACGCCGGATCACCGTCGGCTACCTCTACGACCCGCCGCTCGACACCTACGCCGGGGAGCGGTTCACCGATCCCTCCCCCGCGCCCGCGCCCGCCGCCTGGTTCGCCCGGCACGCCCTGCCCGTCGACCCGCGCCGCGCCGACGAGGCCCTCGCCGCGCTGCGCGCCTCCGGCGCCCGGCCCGCCGTGCCCGCACCCGCCCTCGGCGGCGCCCGGTGACCGGAACCGTACGCGCCCGGGGCGCCGACCCGGACGCCCCGGGGGCCCGCGAGGCGAAGGGCAAGGAGGCCCCGGCGGCCGACGGCGAGGACTCGCTCTTCCGCAACGCCTACGCCCTCATGCTCTCCACCGGCGTCTCCGCCGCCCTCGGGCTCGGCTTCTGGCTGGTCGCCGCCCGCTACTACACCGAGGAGGCCGTCGGCCAGGGCTCCGCCGCCATCGCCGCCCAGCGGATGCTCGCCTCCATCACCGCGACCACCCTCGCCGGCGCCATCGTCCGCTACGTCCCCCGGGCCGGCCGCGCCACCGGCCCGCTCGTGCTCCGCCTCTACCTCCTCAGCACGGTCGTGGTGGCCGCCGCCTCCGGGATCTTCCTGCTCACCCTGGACCTGTGGGGACCCTCGTACGCCCCCCTCGGCACCCTCTCCGCCGGGATCTTCTTCACCCTGTCCTCCGTCGGCTGGGCGCTGCTCACCCTCCAGGACGGCGTCCTCACCGGCCTGCGGAAGGCCTTCTGGGTGCCGGTCGGCAACGCCGTCTTCTCCGTCGGCAAGCTCGTCCTGCTCGTCGTCCTCGCCGCCGCGCTGCCCGTCCTCGGCGTCTTCGTCTCCTGGGCGGCGGCGATCGCGCTCTCCACGATCCCGCTGGCCTGGCTGGTCTTCCGCCGGCTCATCCCCGAGCAGGCCCGCGCCGACAAGGACCGCGAGCCGCCCACCTACCGCGAGATCGGGCGCTTCGTCGCCGGCGACGCCTTCGGCGCCTTCTTCAGCCTCCTCATGATCAGCCTGCTGCCGGTCATGGTCGCCGTCCGCTTCGACGCCGCGCACAACGCCTTCTTCTACACGGCGTACACCGTCGGCGGCACCATGGAGTTCATGGCCATCAACATGGCCTCCTCGCTCACCGCGCACGCCTCCCACAGCCCCGAGTCCCTCGCCGAGGGCGTCCGGGGCGCGCTGCGCCGGATGGTGCTGCTGCTCGTCCCGGTCGTCCTCGTCCTGGTGCTCTTCGCGCCGCTGATCCTCACCCCGTTCGGCCAGGGCTACACCGACAACGGCTCCACCGTGCTGCGGCTGCTCGCCGCCGGGGCGCTCCCCCGGGTCGCGGTGGAGCTGTACATCGGGGTGCTCCGCGTCCAGGGCCGCACCGGGATGCTCGCCGCCGTCCAGGCCGGCATGTGCGTCCTCGTCCTGGGCGGCGCGGCCGTCCTCCTCGGCCCGCTGGGCATCTCCGGGGCCGGGGCGGCGGTGCTCGGCGGGATGACGGTGATGGCCCTGGTGTGCGTGCCGGGGCTGCGGGCGGTCCTCAGGGGCGGCGCGCACGACGAGCCGGAACCCTCCGCCGCCCGGCCCGCGGCGGCCTCCTCCCCCGCCGACGACGACGGCTACGGCACCCAGTGGGCGCGGCAGAGCGCGTATCTGCGCGCCACGGCGGCGCAGGACACGGTGACTCCGGCGTTCGGCATCCCCGTGTACGTCCCCCGCCCGCGCGCGACCGAGCCCGCCCCCGTACGCCGCACGCCCCCGCCGACTCCCCCGCGCGACCGTTCGGGACCCGTCCTGTGGGCCCTGCTCGCCGCGGCGGCCGCGGCCTTCTGGCTGCCGCTCGCCTTCGCCGACCCCCTCGACGCGGCCCGGCTCTCCGGTACGGAGCTGCTCACGGCGCTGCCGGTGCCGACCCTGCTGGCCGGTCTGGTCCTCGTCGCCCTCCAGGGCGCGGCGGTCGCCCCGCGCGCCTTCCGCGGCGGCTACGCGACGGCCGTGCTCCTCGCCACCTTCCTCGCCCTGCACACCGCCCCGCCGCTCCTGGGCCTCCTCCCGCCGGCCGCCGTCGGCCCCGGCACCGAGCTGCTCGGCACCGGCCCGGCGACGTGGACGGCCCCGATCGCGGCGCAGGCCCTCTGCCTGCTGCTCGCGGCGGCGCTGCTGCGGGTCCTGGGGGCCGGCGGCCGGATCACGGCCGGCGCGGTGTGGGTGCTGGTCTGGGCCGGCTGGGCGGCCCAGCAGTCCTTCGCGGCCGCCCCGCTCCCCCTCCTCCTCGGCCTCTCCGGCGTCACCATGGCCGCGTACGCCGTCCGCGGCCTGCGCGCCTGACCGCCGCTCGGCGGTCAGGGGCCGACGGAGGCCCGGTCCTCCGGGACGCCGGCGTCCCGGGTCACGGCGGGCAGCGGGACGCCGGGGAGCAGGGCGGCGACGGTGACGAAGGCGGCCAGGACGCCGAGGAAGGCGGCGACGCTGAAGGCGTCGGCGAGGAAGAGTCCGGTGGCGGTGAGGGTGGCCAGGGAGAGGCTGACCGGCGCCGCCAGGGCGAAGAGCTCCAGGCGGGCGCCGGGGCGCAGCCCGGCCGGCTGCGGCGTCAGCAGCGCGAAGCCGGGCGCGAGCCCGACGAAGGCGAGGACGGGGATCCAGCGCAGCGGGGAGCCGCCGGGCAGCGCGGTGGCGGCGAGCGCGACCCAGCCGGAGGCGGCGAGGGCGGCTCTGCGCTGGACGGGGGAGAGGCGCGGGAGGGCCATGGCGTACCGGCTCCTTCGGTCGGGTCGGCGGGTGGCGGGGCGGGAGGGGTCAGCCGGTCGTGGGCTTGTAGCGGAGCACGATCCCGTACCGGCCCTCCTCCACGACCCCGAAGAGCGGTGACGCCTTCAGGGCGGCGATCAGGGAGTCGAAGCCGCCGGCCGGGAGGTAGCCCTCGCCGATGACGGCCTCGGCCTGGGTGGGGGTGAGGATCACGTAGGCGGGCCGGCCGGCCGGGATGCCGCCGGCGAGGTAGCCGGCCGGGTCCTTGAGCATCCGGAGGTTCTCGTCGACCTCCTGCTCGGTGAAGAACCAGCGCTCGTACCGGTCGTAGCGGTAGTACGAGTCGGAGAAGGCGCCCGTGGCGGCGAGGATCAGCGCCCCCTCGGGGGCCCGGTCGAGGGCCCGGCGGGTCAGCGCGGTCTCGCCGGGCTGGGCGTAGTGCATGCCCTCCTTGCCGTAGTACGAGGGCAGGAAGCCGGCGAGCATGGTGAGGAGGGCGAGGGGCAGCGCGACGATCGCGACCCTGCGGGCGACGAGGGCGCCGCGGCTCGCCGCACCGGCGGCGGGGACGAGCGCGGCGGCGGCGAAGAAGGCGGAGCCGGGCAGGCCGAAGAGGTAGACCCGGAAGATCATCTCGCCGCCGTAGTCGTTGACCAGGACCAGCGGGACGGGCGCGGCGGCGGCGAGGACCAGCGGCAGGGCGCTGTGGACGAGCCGGCGGCGGAGCAGGACGGCGGCGACGGCGAGCCCGCCGAGGGCGAGGACCATCAGGACGTTGGCGCTGCCGACGAGTTCGGGCCCGGGCCCGGTGGGCTCGCCGGCGAAGCCGGGCCGGGAGTTGGCGAGCAGGTTGCCGAGCTTCTCGCCGAGGGTGGAGAGGGTGGAGAGGAAGAGTTCCCGGCCCATGGTCAGGTACCAGGCGAGCATGAGGGCGCCGGCCGTGGCGAGCAGCCCGAGGTTGCGGTAGCGGCGGGTGAGGCAGAGCGCCGCGAGGGTCACGCACAGCATCAGCGGGGTGAGCTGGTGGGCGGCGTTGACGGCGGCGATGACGGGGACGAGGAGGAGGACCGCGACCGCCCGCTGCCGGGTGGAGGTGGCCGGCGGGACGGCGGCGGCGGCCGGGTCGAGGACGGCACGGTCCCGCAGGCGGCCGGCGGAGCCGGGCCGCACGAAGTGGCGGACGACGACGGCGAGGACGGTGAGGTAGAGCAGGTAGGAGAAGCCCTGCGGGGAGAGGTAGTCCTGGCCGACCCAGTTGGCCAGCTGGAAGATCCACACCGCCGTCCACACCAGCCGCCAGTCGTCGCTGAAGGTCCGGTAGACGAGGACGAGCACGGGCAGGGTGAGCAGACCGAGGCCGACCGGCGCCCAGTTGATGAAGGAGGCGGCCCCCTCCACGCCGAAGGCGCGGACGAGCGCCGCGTCGAGCGCGAAGAAGCCGGGCCACTGGTCGTAGGCGGACATGCCGCCGGAGAGTTCGGTGCCGGGGTGGACGGTGCCCTCGGCGAGCAGCCGGGTGATGATCGCGTCGTGCTTGGAGGCCCAGGCGTAGCGGACGGTCTCGTAGAGGACCGCGGGCGGGGCCTTGAGGGCGAAGAGCATGGCCACGGTGTGGACGGCGGGCCAGAGGGGGGCGGTGCCGGCCCGGCGGAGGCTGAGGACGAAGCCGGCGGTGAGGACGGCGAGGGCGGCGTAGAAGGTGGCCGGGAAGCGGTCGAGCAGCCCGAACTCGTCCATGTGCCGGAAGTCGATGCGGGGCAGCGCCCAGAGCCAGAGCGCGGCGGCGACGAGGAGCGGGGCGAGGGCGAGGACGGTCGGGGAGCCGAACCGTCCGGGTCCGGAGGCGGCGGGGGGCGGTGCGGCGCCCGGTGTCCCGGGGGCGGCGTCGGCCGTCGCCCGGGCGGGCGTCGCGTCGTACGGGGCGCCCGGCTGCGCGGGCACGCCGCCGTCGGTCACCGGTCCCGGCTGCCCCTGCCCCTGCTTCTGCACGAACTCTTCTCCCCCACTGTCCCCTGGACGAACACCTCCGGACGGAGCAAGGGAACGTACTGCGCTTCCGTCCGGCTGCACAACTCCCGTCTCGCGTACGGGGTTTGTCGATCTTGGTCCGGCTTTGCCCGGCCGGTTCCGGCGGGCTCAGCCGGCGAACTCCGGGCCCTTCACCAGGGCGCGGGCCCTGCGGTAGAGGCGCCAGCCGAGGGTGGGCAGGGAGTCGGGGTACGGGGCGACCCTGGCGCCCCGGCCGTCCATCCAGGCCTCCACGTCGGCGGCGGTGTGGTCACGGCGGACGATGAGCCGCGCGATCCGGAAGAGCTCGTCGGACGCGGAGCTGAGGGCGTGCCGGACGGCGACGGCGGAGGCGTAGCCCGCGGCCTCGGCGGCGCGGCGGACGGCGGGGCTGTTGTAGCCGTGCGGGTAGGCCAGGTGGCGCACCTCGTGGCCGAGGACGTCCTCCAGCTCGGCCTTGGAGTCGCGGAGTTCGCGGCGGAGCGCGGCGGACCCGAGGGTGTCGAGCTGGGGGTGGCTGACGGTGTGGCCGCCGACCTCCATCCCGTACTCCTCCAGGCGCGGCGCCTGCGCCAGGGTCATCATCGGCGCGGGCGGCAGGAGGCACGGCCGGCCGGGGGCGAGGGCGCCGGTGGTGAGGTAGGCGGTGGCGGGCAGCGCGCGGGCGGCGAGCGCCTCCGCGGTGGGGCCGGCGAGGTCGGCGAAGCCGTCGTCGAAGGTGAGGACGACGGGCCGGGGCGGCAGGGGTGTGCCGGCGGCGAGGTGTCCGACGAGCGCGCCGACGGTGAGCGGGGTCCGCCCGCTGCCGGTGATCGCGTCGAGGTGGGCGGCGAACTGCCGCGGGGTGACGGTGAATTCGGCGATCCAGGCGGGCGGGTCGTCCATCACCGGGTGGTAGAGGAGGACGGGGACGCGGGTGTGCGCGGGGGCGCCTTTCATCGGGAGGCTCCCTGGGAGAGGCGTGCCTTGAGGTAGCCGACGGGGCCGTACAGCATGCCGCGGCGTTCGAGGCGGGAGAGGGACGCGGGCCAGGGGTGGTGCTGGGTGCCGTGCTCGCCGGGGACCCCGCCGGCGTGGGACCCGCCGTCGGAGCCGCCGCCGCGTTCGGCCGTCATCGTCCGGGCGTGCGCGAGGCCGCGCGGGAGGCGGGCGAGGAGGGCGGGCAGCAGGGCGGGGCGGCGGACCATCGTGGCGGTGAGGTACGCGGTGAGCCCGGCGCCGTAGCCGTACGCCTGGTTCTCCAGGTCCTGCCAGGTCTCGCGGTGGTGGTGCCAGACGAGCGCGTCGGGCGTGTACCGGAGCCGGTGCCCGGCGGCGAGGACGGCGACGAAGGCGTACAGGTCGTCGCCGCCCCGCGCGGCCGTCCCGGTGCCGGTGGCCGGGTCGAAGCCGCCCGCCCGGCGCAGCGCGGAGGCCCGGAAGGCCATGTTGGCGCCGGAACCGAAGCTGCCGGCGGTGAAGGGGAAGAGCGGTTCGTCGGCGGGCGGCCGGGCCGGGTCGTACAGCCGGGGCGCGAAGCCCTTGGCGAAGCCGCCGTGGGATTCGAGGAGGATCTGCGCGGGGGTGGAGAGCCGGGCGGGCAGGATCAGGCCGGTGACGCAGCCGAGCCCGGGGTCCGCCGCGAAGGGCGTGGCGAGCGCGGTCAGCCAGCGCGGGTCGGCGATCACGTCGTCGTCGGTGAAGGCGAGGACCTCGCCGCCGGCGGCGGCCACGCCGGCGTTGTGGGCCGCGGCCAGGCCGGGACGGTCCTCGCGGACGTACCGGACGCGGCCGTACGCGCGGGTGACCAGGTCGTGGGTGGCCGTGGTGCGGGGGGCGTTGTCGACGACGATCAGTTCGTGGTCGGGGTGGTCCTGGGCCAGGAGGGAGTCGAGCGCGCGGGCGAGGGAGTCGGGGCGCTCCCGGGTGGCGACGATGACGGAGGCGCGGGGCGGGGCGGTGTCCGCCGGGGCGGGGGCCTCCGCCGCGGCCAGCCGTTCGGCGGCGGTGGGGAGGGCGCCGCCCTCCAGGAGGCGCTGCGCGGCGAGCGCGGCCAGGACCCGCGCCGGGTCCTCGCCGTCCTCGTACCGGCCCAGGACCGTGGCGGCGGGACGGCCGTCCACGCGGACGAGGGCGTAGACGTCACCGGGGCGGGGCTTCCCGGCGCCGGGGGCGGGGCGGAACCCGACGGCGGTACCGGACGCGTCGAGCTCCAGTTCCGCTACGGCTATCGGTGACTGCTGGTTCAACGGGATCCCCCAGGGACGTGCGGGCCGGCCACCGCTAGCGGTCGCCGCGCAGACGGGCGGCGGTGTTCAGGGCCTCGCGGGCGCGGGCCGCCAGCGCCGGGCGGGAGCGGACGTAGGCGTGGGCCGCGCGGACGGGCTCGCGGCGGAGCCAGTGCAGGACCGTACGCGGGTCGGGGCGGGTGACGGCGCCCTCGTACACGGTGAGTTCGCCGGTCTTCAGGGAGTCCTTGTACTCGGCGGCGCCCCGCCCAAGGTCGAGCGTCCCGATGCCCGCCTCCGCGGCGCCCGCCGCCATCCGGAGGTGGAGCACGAGGCCCGGGGAGTACTTGGCGAACTCGGGGTCGTACGCGGGGAACCAGCACGACAGGACGGTCGCCGAGCGGAGCCCGAAGTGGGCGGCGACCGGGCGGTCGCCGGCGTACAGGACGGACAGGACGCCGGAGCAGCCGGGCGTGCGCTGCGCGTGGAGGCGGCGGACGAGGGCGCTGATCCAGTCCTGCGCGAAGCGGTCGCCGCGGCCGGTGCGGCGGTACTGCGCGGACTTCCACTCCATGAGGGTGCGCAGGGCGGCCGGATCGCGTTCGTCGAAGACGAAGCGGACCTCGCCGCCGGCCTGCCGGGCCAGCCTGCGGTCCTTGGCGAGGGTGGTCCTCAGGAACTTCGGCGACTGGACCCGCAGCAGCGCCTCGTACGCCGCGTACCCCTCGCCCACGTCGATGACGGGCGAGGCGAAGGACTCGTCGGCGGCGCCCTCGAAGACGGGCTGCCCGGTCTCCAGGTTGTCGTACTCCCAGAAGACCAGTCCGCAGGCGCGCAGCAAGGCCTCGGTGCCGGGCCGCAGCCCGGGCCGGAAGACGCCGCCCTGGCTGTCGGAGACGCCGAAGCCGATGGCCCGGCCGCGCCCCAACGGGCCCTTCTCGTACGGGAAGAAGCCGACGGGCTCGCCGTCCTCCCACCACACGGCGACCCGCGCCGCGGGTCGTACGGCGCCGACGGCGAGGGTGAACTCCGGTTCCATGAACGGGTTCGCGGGGGCGCCGGACTTGGCCCTCAGCCCGCGCCACGCCTCGATCTCCCGCTCGCCCAGCTCCCCCGGCCGCACGATCCGCACACGCCAAGCAGTCACCTAGCCGACCCCCCGGTCATCCCCCGAGCACCTTCTGGACAGGAAGGTACCGGCCCGAACCCCTCCCCGGCAGGCATACTCGCCCTTTGGATCACGGAGGGGGACGAGGGTGACCGGGGGTCACGGAACGCGTCAGACCACGCGGACGCCCCCGCGCCGGACCTCCGCCACCAGCGGGACACCCGGGCGGTAGGCCAGGTGGACGTGGGAGGGGGCGTCGAGGACGGTGAGGTCGGCGCGGGCGCCCGGGGAGAGGCGGCCGACGTCGGTGCGGCGGAGGGCCGCGGCACCGCCGGCGGTGGCGGACCAGACGGCCTCGTCGGGGGTCATGCCCATGTCGCGGACGGCGAGGGCGACGCAGAACGGCATCGAGGAGGTGAACGAGGAGCCGGGGTTGCAGTCCGTGGAGAGGGCCACCGTCACGCCCGCGTCGAGCAGCCGCCGCGCGTCCGGCCACACCGCGCGCGTCGAGAACTCGGCGCCCGGCAGCAGCGTCGCCACCGTGTTCCCGGAGGCCAGCGCGTCGACGTCGGCGTCCGTGAGGTGGGTGCAGTGGTCGGCGCTCGCCGCGTCCAGCTCGACCGCGAGCCGCACGCCGGGGCCGTACGAGAGCTGGTTGGCGTGCACGCGGGCCTGGAGGCCCTTCGCCTGGCCGGCCTTGAGGATCGCCCGCGCCTGGTCGCCGTCGAAGGCGCCCTCCTCGCAGAAGACGTCGACCCAGCGGGCGTACGGGGCACAGGCGTCCAGCATCGCGCCGGTGACGAGGTCGACGTAGGCCGCCGGGTCGTCGGCGTAGTCCGGCGACACGATGTGCGCGCCGAGGTAGGTGACCTCGTCGGTGTGTTCCGCCGCGATGCGGAGCGCCCGGGCCTCGTCCTCGACCGTCAGGCCGTATCCGGACTTCGTCTCGAAGGTCGTGGTGCCCTGGCGCAGCGCCTCCCGCATGTAGCGGGCGACGTTGGCCGACAGCTCGGCGTCGGTGGCGGCGCGGGTGGCGGCGACGGTGGTGCGGATGCCGCCCGCCTGGTAGGGCCGGCCGGACATCCGGGCGTTGAACTCGGCGGTGCGGTCGCCGGCGAAGACGAGGTGGGAGTGGGAGTCGACGAAGCCGGGGAGGACGGTGCGGCCGCCGGCGTCGACGGCCTCGTCCGCGGCCGGGGCCTGCGCCGCCGGGCCCGCCCAGACGACCCGGTCGCCGTCCAGGACCAGGGCGGCGTCCCGGACGAGGCCCAGCGGGGAGCCGTCGCCCAGGGCGGGGTCGTTCGTCACGAGGGTGGCGATGTGGGTGATGACCGTGGTCGTCAAGGTGCTCTCCGGTGGGGCGGACGGGTTCGGGTGCGGGCCGACGGGCGGGGTGTCCCTCAGTCCCTCAGCGCGGCGATCGCGGCCGCGAGGGCGCCGGCGGTGTCCGGCACGGAGACGTGGGCGCCGTCCCGCACGACGGTGCGGCCGCCGACCACCACGTGGCGGACGTCGGCCGCGGACGCGGCGAAGACGGCCGTCTCCGGGGCGAGGCGCGGGACCGGGCCGGCGGTGCGGACGGTGTCGAGGGCGATCGTCGTGAAGTCGGCGAGGGCGCCGGGCTCCAGGGCGCCCGCGTCGGCCCAGCCGAGGGCCGCGTGGCCGTCCGCCGTCGCGGCGCGCAGGAGCGCGGCGGCCGTCCAGTGGCCGCGGACGTGGGTGCGCAGGCGTTCGTTCAGCTCCATGGCCCGCGCCTCTTCCAGGAGGTCGACGACGGCGTGGCTGTCGCTGCCGAGGGAGAGCGGGGAACCGGCCTTCTGGAGGTCGACGGCGGGGCCGATGCCGTCGGCGAGGTCGCGTTCCGTCGTGGGGCACATGCAGGTGCCGGTGGAGGTGGAGCCGACGAGGGCGATGTCGGCGTCCGTCATGTGGGTGTTGTGGACGCCGGTGGTGCGCGGTCCGAGGACGCCGTGGTCGGCGAGGAGCCGGGTCGGGGTGACGCCGTGGGCGGCGTGGCAGGCCTCGTTCTCGGCGGTCTGCTCGGAGAGGTGGACGTGGAGCGGGGCCCGCCGCTCCTCGGCCCAGCGGGCCACCGTCGACAGCTGGTCCGCCGGGACGGCGCGGACCGAGTGGATCGCGGCGCCGACGCGTACGCCGTCCCGGTCCTTCAGCGCGCTCGCCCGCTCCGCCCACTTCTCGGCCGTGCCGTCGGAGAACCGCAGCTGGTGGTGGTCGGGGGCGGCGCCGAAGCCCGCGGAGAGGTAGGCGGTGTCGAGGAGGGTGATGCGGATGCCCGCTTCCCCGGCGGCCGCGATCAGGGCCTCGCCCATGGCGTTGGGGTCGGCGTAGGGGGTGCCGCCGGGGGCGTGGTGGAGGTAGTGGAACTCGCCCACCGCCGTGATGCCGGCCAGCGCCATCTCGGCGTACACGGCCCGGGCCAGCGCGAAGTAGCTGTCGGGGGTGAGGCGCTGGGCGACGGTGTACATGACCTCGCGCCAGGTCCAGAAGGTGCCGGAGCCGACCTGGACGGTGCCGCGCAGGGCGCGGTGGAAGGCGTGCGAGTGGGCGTTCGCCAGCCCCGGGACGGTGAAGCCGCGCAGGACGGTCGCGCCGGGAGGCGGGGCGTCCGCCCCGGTCCGGACGGCGGTGATCCGGCCGTCGGTCACGTCCAGGGCGACGCCCGGCTCGGCGTAGGTGCCGAGCCAGGCGTGCTCCAGCCAGTACGTCGTCGTCAGCGGCACGCCAGGTCCTCCAGTACGTCGGCGAGGGCGAGCACCCCGGCCACGCAGTCGTCCTCGCCGGCGGACTCGGCCGGGGAGTGCGAGACGCCGGTGGGGTTGCGTACGAACAGCATGGCGGTCGGGATCGACGCGGAGAGGATTCCGGCGTCGTGTCCCGCGCCCGTGCCGAGGACGGGGGTCTTCTCCCCGAGGACCCGGCCCAGCTCGTCGCGCAGGGCGTGCGAGAAGTCGACGACCGGGGTGAAGGACTCGCGGACGACGGCGAGGTCGATGCCGTGCTTCGCGGCGTAGTCGCGGGCGGCGGTCTCGATGCCGGTGACGACGGCGTCCAGGGAGTCCTGGTCGGCGGCGCGGGCGTCGAGCCAGCCGCGCACGAGCGACGGAATGGCGTTGACGCCGTTCGGCTCGACGGAGATCTTGCCGAAGGTGGCGACGGCGCCCGCGAGCTCGGCCTCGCGCCGGGCGGCGAGGACGGTCTCGGCGTACGTCAGCATGGGGTCGCGGCGGTCGACGAGCCGGGTGGTGCCCGCGTGGTTGGCCTCGCCCGCGAAGTCGTACCGCCAGCGGCCGTGCGGCCAGATGGCGGAGGCGATGCCGACGGCGTCGCCGGAGAGGTCGAGGGCGCGGCCCTGCTCGACGTGGAGCTCGACGAAGGCGCGGATGCGGCCGAGTCGCTCCGGGTCGGCGCCGATCGCGTCGGGGTCGTGGCCGGCCGCCTCCATGGCCTGCGGCAGGCTGATGCCGTCGGCGTCGCGGAGCTCGTAGGCCTTCTCCTTCGTCAGCCGGCCGGAGGTGAGGCGGGAGCCGACGCAGGCGAGGCCGAAGCGGGCGCCTTCCTCGTCGCCGAAGTTGACGATGGCGAGGGGCCGCTTGAACGAGACGCCGCGGGCGCGGAGTTCGTCGAGGGCGGCGAAGGCGGAGACGACGCCGAGGGGGCCGTCGAAGGCGCCGCCGTCGGGGACGGAGTCCAGGTGGGAGCCGGTGACGACGGCGTCGCCCGCGGTGGGGTCGCCGAGCCAGGCCCACTGGTTGCCGTTGCGGTCGGTCTCGACGTCCAGGCGGCGGGCCTCGGCCTGCATCCGGAACCAGAGCCGGCAGTCGGCGTCGGCCCCGGTCCAGGCGTAGCGGCGGTAGCCGCCGGAGGACGCGTTGCGGCCGAGGGGGGCGAGGCTGCGCCACATCGCGTGGAACGAGGGGGAGTTCGGGCTCTTCGGCCGGTCGCCGCGGCCGGGGGGCGCGGGGTGCGCCGCCCCCGGGGCCCCCGGGGGGGGGCCCGGGGGGGGGGGGG
>NZ_JBHTST010000154.1:12502-19466 GCF_042794995.1 Streptomyces sp. NPDC056503 | reverse complement strand
GCGGTACGGGCGCGAGCCCGTACCGCCCCTCTCCGCTTCCCGCGGCTACTTCACGGCGAGGAGCAGGGTGTCGGAGGGCGAGCACCACACCGGCCGGGCCTCGCCGAAGCCGGCCGCCCGCAGGGTGTCGGCGTGCCAGCCCACCGGGGGCATGTCGCCGTCGGCGTGCTCGCCGTAGATCTCGAAGCGGCGGGCGGTGGGCTCGGCGAGGACCGGGTCCTTCGCGGCGAGCGCCCACCATTCGGCCCAGTCGAGGACGCCGGCGGCCTTCTCCTCGTCCATCCGGGCGTGCCGCCGGGCGCGCTCGGCGGCGTTGATCCGCGGGGTGGCCGGGTCGATCATGTGGTCCGCGTTCATGAAGACCCCGCCCTCCCGCACGAGCCCGGCGACCTGCCCGTACAGGGCGGCCAGGGGCTCGCTGTGGAGCCAGTGGAGGGCCGTGGCGGTCAGGACGGCGTCGTACGCGTCGTACGGCAGCGCCTTCGTCCACTCCGGGTCCTTGAGGTCCGCCGTCACGAAGGTGACGCGGTCGTCGCCCTCGAAGGTGCCGCGGGCGATGGCGAGCAGGGCGGGGTCGAGGTCGACGCCGGTGGAGACCGCGCCCGGGAACCTGTCGAGGAGCCTGTCCGTGATACTTCCCGTACCGCAGGCGAGGTCGAGGACGCGGGGCTCCGGCCCCACCAGTGCCTCGACCATGTCGAGCATGACGCGGAACCGCTCCTCGCGGTCCGGCATGTACCACTCCTGCTGACGGTCCCAGCTCCGCTGCCAGCCCGCCCAGTCGGTGTCGCCCATGCCCGTACCCTCCGTCGTCGACGCCACAGAAAACCCGAGAACGTAATACCCTCAGAGGGGAAACACCGGTTACCCCCTCGACGCCGACCCTAGCCCGCCACCGTAAGGACTACAAGTGGAACTGGCCTATTACTCGGATTACGCCGTGCGCCTCGTCAACACCGAGGAGCCGGCCCGCGGCAGGGACAGCCTCACCACCGTCGAAGCGGTCAAGGAACTCTTCGGACCCGCCGGGCAGATGGCCCGCCGGGTCACCGAGGCCGACCTGCCCCGCTTCCGCGCGATCAGGGCCCGGCTGCGGGCCGTCTTCACGGCGGCGGACGAGGGCGACCACACCGGCGCGGTCGACCTCCTGAACTCCCTCCTCCTGGAGTTCCCGGTCAGCCCGCAGATCTCCGGGCACGACCACCTCGACGACGAGGGCCGGCCCCGCTGGCACATGCACCTCGCCGACCACTCGTCCAACGCGACCGCCGGATACGCGGCGATCTCCGCGATGGGGCTCGCCTTCCACCTCACCGAGTTCGGCGCCGACCGGCTCGGCCTCTGCCAGGCCCCGCCCTGCCGCAACGCCTACCTCGACACCTCCACCAACCGCTCCCGGCGCTACTGCTCCGACCGCTGCGCCACCCGGGCCAACGTGGCCGCCTACCGGGCCCGCAAGCGCCTGGAGGCCGAACGGGCCGACCTCACCGGCCGCACCGCCGAGAACAGCCAGGAGAGCACCACCCCGGCCGAACGCTGACGCCCCGGCGTCGACGGCCGGTACCGCGCCAGCACCCGCCCGAGCACCAGCTCGGGCGGTACGGCCCCGAAGACCCGGCTGTCCCCCTCGGCTCCCGGATTGTCCCCGAGCACCCACCACCCGGCGTCCCGTCGCTCGACCAGCCGCTTCACCACGAGCAGATCCTGCTGGAGCGGATGGCGCAGCACGACGACGTCGCCGACCCGCACCCACCCGCCGTACCGCACGAGCAGCCGATCGCGGTGCAACAGCGTCGGCACCATCGACACCCCCGTCACCTCGGCGATCCCGAACGGCGCCTCGGCCGCCGCGGTTGCCTCCCGCTCCACTCCTGCTCCCCTCGTCGACTCGTACACGAGTCCCGGTCGAACCCCGGACTTTTGACCTAAGCCCCAGGGGGCGCTCGCGAAAACGCCCTTCTCACCGAGTAATCTCCCACTTGAGAAGACGATCACGAGGAAGGACGGCTCAATGCTCTCCCGCCTGTTTGCCCCCAAGGTCAAGGTCAGCGCCCACTGCGACCTCCCCTGCGGCGTGTACGACCCGGCCCAGGCCCGCATCGAGGCCGAGTCCGTCAAGGCTGTCCAGGAGAAGTACCAGGCGAACGAGGACCCGCACTTCCGGGCCCGCGCCACGGTCATCAAGGAGCAGCGCGCGGAGCTCGCCAAGCACCACGTCTCGGTGCTCTGGAGCGACTACTTCAAGGCCCCGCACTTCGAGAAGTACCCCGAGCTCAACCAGCTGGTCAACGACACCCTGAAGGCCCTCTCGGCCGCCAAGGCGTCCACCGACCCGAAGACCGGTGAGAAGGCCCTCGAGCTCATCGCCGAGATCGACCGGATCTTCTGGGAGACCAAGAAGGCCTGACCTTCGCCCTCCCTCGAAGGGGCCTCGCCGTCACGAGCGGCGGGGCCCCTTCGTCATGCGGGGACGTCGGGGAGGCAGGGGAGCGCCGTGCCGCCGGCGTGGAGCCAGGCCCGGTAGGGGGCGGCCCGGTGGGCCGCTTCGCGGTAGGCGTCGGCGAGGGCGGCGTGGAGGGGGGCCAGGGGGGTGGTGGGGCGGGCGTAGAGGGTGAGGCGGACGGCGAGGGGGTCGCCGCGGAGGGGGCGGACCGCCAGGTCCTCGCGGGGGACCGAGGTCGGCTGACAGGGGGCCACCGCCTCGCCGAGCGCGATGAGGGAGGTGGCGGTGTGGTAGTCGCCGTGGAGGAGCGGCGGGTCGATGCCGGCGGCCGCCAGGACGCGGCGCAGCCCGTCCCATTCGCCGTCCACGGTCGGGTCGACCATCCAGTGGTCGCGGGCGAGGTCCGCGAGGTCCACCACGGGGTGGGCGGCGGCCGGGTGGGCCGGGGACAGGGAGACGAACTGCGGCTCGCGGGCGACGAGGACGCGGTGGACCAGGCCGTCGGGCACGTGGAGGGGGCAGCCCTCCACCTCGTGGACGAAGGCGACGTCCAGCCGGCCGGCCGCCACCTCGCGCAGCAGCGTCTGCGCGGAGACGTCGACGCGCAGGCCGACGTCCGTGCCGGGGAAGCGGGTCCGCAGCCGCCGCAGCCAGCCCGGGAGGGCCCGGCTCGCGGTGGAGCCGACCCGGAGCCGGGGGCCGTCGGCGCGGGCCGCCTCGGCGCGGGTCTCGGTGACGAGGGTGGCCATGTCGGCGACCAGCGGGCGGGCCCGGCTGAGGACGGAACGGCCGAGCGCGGTGGGACGGCAGCCGGTGCGGCCCCGGGAGAAGAGCTCGGCGCCGAGCGCGTTCTCGATGCGGCGCAGCTGGGTGGTCAAGGAGGGCTGGCTCATGCCCAGTTGCCGCGCCGCCTTGTGCAGACTGCCGGTGTCCGCGATGGCGCAGAGCGCGCGCAGGTGTCTCACCTCCAGCTCCATGCCCCGAGCGTAGGGCGGGGTTCCGGTCCCGCACCAGACGTCCGGATCGGCTCAACTGCCATGAAAATGACGCTAATTGGGGACCGCAGAAGGCGGTGATGCGGTCGTGTTATCGGGGAGTGGCATTCTTCCCGGCGGGCTCTCGCGCCCCGAGACTCTCTCCCGACCCCGATCAGGAGGAGCCCCCCATGCGACACCCCAAGGTCCTCACCCGCACCCTGACCGCCGCCCTCGGCCTCGGTCTCGCGGTCTCGCTCGGCGCCGCCGCCCCGGCCGGCGCCGCGCCCGACACGACCGTGAAGGCGTATGCCGGCTACGCCGGTTCCGCCGAGGAGGCCAAGGCCAACCAGGCCTTCTTCGACGCCGTCATGAAGTCGGTGGCCGAGAAGCGGGCCGCCGCCCCGAGCGCCACGGCGGCCGTCACCGTCGTCTACAGCGCCGCCAACGCCCCCACCTTCCGCACCCAGATCGCCCGTTCCACGCAGATATGGAACAGCTCGGTCGTGAACGTGCGGCTCGTCGAGGGCTCCAACCCGGACTTCCGCTACTACGAGGGGAACGACTCCCGGGGCTCGTACGCGAGCACCGACGGGCACGGCGGCGGCTACATCTTCCTCGACTACCGGCAGAACCAGCAGTACAACTCCACCCGCGTGACGGCCCACGAGACCGGGCACGTGCTCGGCCTCCCGGACCACTACAGCGGGCCGTGCAGCGAGCTGATGTCGGGCGGCGGACCCGGCACCTCCTGCCAGAACGCCACCCCGAACAGCCAGGAGCGGGCCCGCGTCGACCAGTTGTGGCGCTACGGGCTCGCTTCCGCCTTCAAGGGCTGACCGGCACCGAGGGCCGGAGGTGGTAACGGCGGCGGCGCCCCCCTCCCGGGGGCGCCGTCGTCACACGGCCGACAGGAGCCGTCGGCCGAAGTCGGCGCCCTCGGGGAGCTGGCCGCGCAGCCGGGCCAGCGCCGCCTCGAAGTCGCCGCCGGCGACGACCGCCTCGAAGGCGGTGCCGCCGTAGTGCAGGGTCAGGCTGAGGTCGGCGCGCTCGCCGAGGGTGAGCAGGCAGCCGAGGGTCGCCTGTTGGGTGGCACCGCCGGTGACGACGGGGAGCGGCAGGTCCCACTCCAGGACGCACCCGGTGAGGACCTCCCCGCCCTCGCCGGCGGCGGTGAGCGCGGCGAAGCTCGCGCCCGTGTACTCGATTCCCCTGACGCGGACGGCGACGTGCCCGCCGTCGGCCGTGATGACGATCGCTTCCGCGCCGTGGCGGTCCCGGTACCAGCCGGTCCAGACTTCTGTCGACTCCGATGACATGCGCGGACTGTAGCGGTATGACCGGCTCCGGCGCGCGGCCGGTCACCCTGTGGCCGGACTTCTCCCGTTCTCGCCGTTCTTGCCGGTGACCTGCGTGGTAGTGGCTTCCGTGCCGTCGGGTTCCACCGCCTCGTAGAGCGGGCAGTCCGGGTTGCGGCAGGGCTGCACCTGCCACTCGGGCACCCAGGCGCCGAGGACCTTGTGCCGGGTGGCGACGGTGGCGCGGGGGTGTCCGCAGCCCGGGCAGGGCGGCGTGGCCAGCGGGTCCCTCAGCGTGCGGGGCGTCTCGTCACCCATGCCTCCAGGGTAGGCCGCCCCGCGGCGGACCGCCCGCTACCGCTTCCTGGTGTACGTGCGGACGAGCACGCCGTTGTCGAAGGCGCGGACGGCGCCGAGCGCGAAGTCGCGGGGCTCGAAGTCGGCGCCGAACATCGGCATGCCGGAGCCGTACACCTGCGGGTAGGTCTTGATGACCAGCTCGTCGATCTCGTCGACGAGGGCGCCGGCGACGGCGGAGCCGCCGCAGAGCCAGATGCCGAGCCCGCCCTCCTCCGCCTTGAGCTCCCGGATCCGGCCGACGAGGTCGTCGGCGATCAGCTCGACGTTCGGGTCGGGCGACTCCGTGAGCGAGCGGGTCGCGACGAGCTCGCGGAGGTGTCCGTACGGGCTGGTGATGCCCACGTCCAGGGCGATCCGGTACGAGGCGAGGCCCTGGACCACGGTGTCGAAGTGCTTGTTGTCGGCGTCGATCCCGATGGCCTCCCGCACGTGGGCGGGGATGGTCTCCGGGTACTCGCCGTTCATCCACGCCTGGTACTCCTCGTTCACGAAGGAGTACATGGAGGTCGCGTCGCCCTGCGGGTCGCCGATGAAACCGTCGATGGAGCAGGCGATGTAGTACGTCAGCTTGCGCAAACCGGGTCCTGGTTCTTTCGGGGGCGTGACCGCGAACGCGACCACGACAGACATAGTGCTTCATCTGTAGTGGTCGCGCAACCCCGAAAGCGGGAGGAGCCGTCAGCGGGTCCTGCGGGTCACGAACTCCGCGAGCGCCAGCAGGTCCCCGGCCGCCGAGAGGTCCGGCACCGCCCGCGCCAGGTGCTCGACGGCGCGCCCCATCCGCTCGGCCGCCTGGGCCTGCGCCCAGTCCCGCCCGCCGGCCCGCTCGACGGCGGCGGCCGCGGCCCGCACGGCCCGCGCGTCCAGGGTCGTACGGGAGTACAGCTCGGCCAGCTCCTCGCCGGCGGCGGTGCCGGAGGCGAGCGCCGCGACGACGGGCAGCGACTTCTTGCGCGCGACGAGGTCCGCGCCGGCCGGCTTGCCGGTCCGCTCGGGGTCGCCCCAGATGCCGATGAGGTCGTCGATCAGCTGGAAGGCGAGCCCGGCCTCACGGCCGAAGGAGTCCAGCGCCGCGACCTCCTCCTCCCCCGCGCCCGCGTAGAGCGCGCCGAGGGCGCAGGAACAGCCCAGCAGGGCGCCGGTCTTGGCGGTGGCCATGGCGAGGCACTCGTCGAGGGTGACCTCGCGGGGGCCCCGGGCCTCGAAGGCGCAGTCGGCCTGCTGGCCGGCGCAGAGCTCGATGACGCAGGCGGCCAGCCGCGCGGTGGCCGCGGCGGAGGCGGGGTGCGGGTCCTCGGCGAGCAGCCGGAGCGCCAGCGCGTTCATCGCGTCGCCGGCCATGAGGGCGTCGGGGATGCCGAAGACGGTCCAGGCGGTGGGCCGGTGACGGCGGGTCGGGTCCTCGTCGACGATGTCGTCGTGGAGCAGGGTGAAGTTGTGGGCCAGCTCGACGGCCGCGGCCGCCTTCACGGCCCTGGCCTCCTCGGCGCCCAGCGCACGGGCGGCGGCGAGGACCAGGGCGGGGCGGATCGCCTTGCCGGCCTGGCCGGCGACGGGGGTGCCGTCGGCGTCCTCCCAGCCGAGGTGGTACATCGCCACACGGCGTATCGAGCCCGGCAGGGTCTCGACGGTGGAGCGGAGCTGGGGGTCGACGGCGGTCCTCGTCCGGTCGAGGAGCGCCACGGCGCCCGGCCCGTCGGTGACGGGGTCCGCGCTCGTCAGGGTCACGTCTTGTCGTCCTTCTTCACGGCTGGCCGCGTTCACGGCAGGTCGGGCTTCACGGCGGGTCGGGCTTCACGACGGGTCGGGCTTCACGGCCATCGGGGCCGGGCGGGGCGGGGGGGGGGGCCCCGGCCGGCCCGGGCTCGGCGGCGCCGGCCGGTGGAGAC
>NZ_JBHTST010000154.1:0-12492 GCF_042794995.1 Streptomyces sp. NPDC056503 | reverse complement strand
TCCCGGGGGGGCGGGGCCCCCGCCCCCGGGGGGCGGGGGGGGGGGGGGGGGGGGCCCCGGCCCGGCCGGTGCTCAGCGGCGCCGGCTGATCTCGACGTTCTCCAGGACTCCGAGCGCGTCGGGCACGAGGACCGCGGCGGAGTAGTAGGTCGTGACCAGGTAGGAGATGATCGCCTGCTCGTCGATGCCCGCGAAGCGGACCGAGAGGCCGGGCTCCACCTCGTCGGGGAGGCCGGTCTGGTGCAGGCCGATGACCCCCTGGTCGGACTCGCCGGTGCGCATGCAGATGATCGAGCTGGTGCCGGCGGAGGTCACCGGGATCTTGTCGCAGGGGTAGATCGGGACCCCGCGCCAGGTCGGGATCCGGGTGCCGGCCACGTCGAGCGTCTCGGGCACCAGACCCCGCCGGTTGAGCTCGCGGCCGATGGCCGCGATGGCCTTCGGGTGGGCGAGGAAGAGCTTGGAGCCGCGGCGGCGGGAGAGCAGCTCGTCGAGGTCGTCGGGGCCGGGGACGCCGTCGTGCGGCTGGATCCGCTGCCCGTAGTCGCAGTTGGCGAGGAGGCCGAACTCCCGGTTGTTCACCAGCTCGTGCTCCTGGCGCTCGCGCAGGGCCTCGACCGTGAGCCGCAGCTGGTGCTCGGTCTGGTTCATCGGGTGGTTGTAGAGGTCCGCCACGCGCGTGTGCACCTTGAGCACGGTCTGGGCGAGGCTCAGCTCGTACTCGCGCGGGGTGGCCTCGTAGTCCACGAAGGCGTGCGGGACGACGGCCTCGCCGACGTGGCCCGCGGAGAGGTCGATGGCGGCCTCGCCGAAGCTGTTGGTGGACCGCTCGGCGCGGCCGGCGATCCCGGCGAGGTGGGAGGCGAGCGAGCCGGCGCGGGCGGCCAGGGCGGCCACGTCGGCGCGGGTGAGCTCCAGGACCGTGCAGGCGGTGGCGGCGCGGGCGGTCCACTCCCAGGTGGCGTCCTCGTCGAGGAGGGCGGCGTCGCCGAAGTAGGAGCCGTCGGCGAGGACGCCGAGCACCGCCTCGTCGCCGTACGGGCCTTCGCCGAGCTGCTCGACGCGGCCGTGCGCGAGGAGGTAGGCGCGGTCGGCCGGGGCGCCGGCGACCGCGATGACCTCGCCGGCGGCGACGTCGCGCTGGGTACAGCGGGCCGCGAGCTCCGTGAGGGCCGCCTCGTCCTCGTATCCGCGCAGGGCCGGCAGTTCGCCCAGCTCGGCGGGGATCACCGCGACCCGGTCACCGGTCTGGACGAAGGTGACGCGGCCGTCGCCCACCGCGTAGCTGAGCCGCCGGTTGACCCGGTAGGCACCGCCCTTGGTCTCGACCCAGGGCAGCGTCCGCAGCAGCCAGCGGGAGGTGATCTCCTGCATCTGCGGGGCCGACTTGGTGGTCGAGGCGAGGTTCCGCGCGGCGGCGGTGCCGAGACTCTGCTGCGGAGCCCGCTCCGCGAGGACCTCGTCGCCAACCGAACCAACGGACATGGAACTCCCTCTCGTACGTCTGACTTGCGAAAGGAAGCCTTTCAGCACGGAACGTGGCGGCGCCATTACACAATCGGGTGGGACTGTTCGGTGGTCTTCGGGGCATGTCACCGGATTTCCCGCCGCCCGGCGGGGCGTGGGACTCGGCCGGTCTGTCCGGTTCGGCTCGCACGCGGCTCGAACGGATGGCAGCGGAGGAACGGACTCCGGTACTCCGGAGGTTCGGGGTCCGTTCCGCCGGAGGGCCGGAAGCCCGAAAGCCTGGAAGGAGCTCACCATGGCCGTTCCGCTGTCCGCGAGCAGGATCCTCTCCGCACTGCGCGGCGAGGGCCTGTCGGTCGTCGAGGTCGGCGACTGGTCCACCCACAACAGGAACCACAAGGGCCCCTGGGGGCCGGTGCACGGGGTGATGGTCCACCACACCGTCACCCGGGGCACCGCGACCACCGTCCGCATCTGCCGCGACGGTTACGCGGGGCTGCCGGGCCCGCTGTGCCACGGCGTCATCGCCAAGGACGGCACCGTCCACCTGGTCGGCCACGGGCGCGCCAACCACGCCGGGCTCGGCGACGACGAGGTGCTGCGGGCCGTCATCGCCGAGCACGCCCTGCCGGTGGACGACGAGGCCACCACCGACGGCAACCGCCACTTCTACGGCTTCGAGTGCGAGAACCTCGGCGACGGCGCGGACCCCTGGCCCAAGGCGCAGCTGGAGGCGATCGCGAAGGCGTCGGCGGCGCTCTGCCGGGCGCACGGCTGGACCCACCGCTCGGTCATCGGCCACCGCGAGTGGCAGCCGGGGAAGACGGACCCGCGCGGCTTCACCATGGCGTCGATGCGCGAGCGCGTCGCCGAACTGCTGCGCTGAACCACCGCGCCGAACCGCCGCGCCGAGCAGTCCCGCGGCACGCGCGCGTACGGGCGGAGTGCCGGTACGCGCGCGTACGGGCCGGGACGCGCGCGTACGGGCCGGGACGACGCCCGCCTCCCGGCTCCCGGGTTCCGGGTTCCGGGTTCCGGGTTCCGGGTTCCGGGTTCCGGGCTCCGATTCCCCGGGTCCCCGGCCCGGGCTCCCCCACGCGCGCGTGGCCCGCGAGAATGGCCGGGTGGACACGTACGACCTCTCCGCCCTGCGACCCCGGCTCCCCTCGCCCCTGGAGCCGGTGGAGGACGAGCGGTTCACCCGGCGCGGGCTGACCCTGCTGCTGAAGCGGGACGACCTGATCCACCCCGCCCTGCCCGGCAACAAGTGGCGCAAGCTCGCGCTCAACCTGCGGGCGGCGGGCGGGCGGCCGGTGCTGACCTTCGGCGGCGCGTACTCCAACCACCTGCGGGCCACCGCCGCCGCCGGGCGGCTGCTCGGCTTCCCCACGATCGGGGTCGTGCGCGGAGACGAGCTGGCCGGGCGTCCGCTGAACCCCTCGCTGGCGCGGTGCGCGGCGGACGGGATGCGGCTGGAGTTCGTGGACCGCTCCACGTACCGGGCGAAGCACGAGCCGGCGGTGCTCGCCGCGCTCCTCGACCGGGCCCCGGAGGGGACGTACGTGGTCCCCGAGGGCGGCAGCAACGCGCTCGCGGTGGAGGGGTGCGCGCCGCTCGGCGGGGAGCTGGCCGGGCTCGCGGACGTGGCGGCGGTGGCCTGCGGCACGGGCGGCACCCTGGCGGGCCTGGCGGCCGGTTTCGGCGGCCGGACGCTGGGGGTGCCGGTGCTCAGGGGCGGTTTCCTCGGCGGCGAGGTGCGGGCCCTCCAGGAGGCGGCCTTCGGCGGCCCGCGCGGCGCCTGGTGGCTGGACGAGCGCTTCCACTGCGGCGGCTACGGCCGGACGACCCCGGAACTGGACGCCTTCGCACAGGACTTCGAGGCGCGGCATGGACTCGCCATCGAGCGGCTGTATGTCGCCAAAATGCTCCTCGCACTGGTGTCCCTCGCCGAGGAGGACGCCTTCCCGCCCGGGACCCGGATCGCGGCGGTGGTCACCGGCACCCGGGATCAGTCGGTCTCCTCGCGGTAGGCGGCCGCCTCCTCCAGGTCGAGGCGGCGCAGCAGGGTGCGCATCATCTCGTCGTCGATCCGGCGCTCGTCCCTGAGCCGGACGAAGACCTCGCGCTCGGCCTCGATCATCTCGCGCGAGAGCCGCCGGTAGGTGTCGTCGGCGGTCTCGCCGGTGAGCTCGTTGACCGCGCCGAGGCGCTCCCAGACGCTGTTGCGGCGGCGCTCCAGGACGGTGCGGAGCCGGTCGGCGAGGGGGGCCGGCAGGGTGTTGCGCCCGTCGGCGAGGAGTTCGTCGAGGCGGGCCTCGGCGGCCCGGGAGGCCTCGCTCTGGGCCTGCGCCTCGGCGAGGGTCTCCTGGTAGCGGTCGCGGCCGGGGAGCTTCAGGAACCGGATCAGCGGGGGCAGGGTGAGGCCCTGGACGACGAGGGTGGAGATGACGGTGGTGAAGGTGAGGAAGAGGACGAGGTTGCGGGCGGGGAACTCGACGCCGTCGGTGACGACGGGGATGGAGAAGGCGATGGCGAGCGAGACCACCCCGCGCATGCCGGCCCAGCCCACGACCACCGGTGCCTTCCAGTCGACGCCCGGCTCGCGCTCCCGGACCCGGGCGGAGAGCCGGCGGGGCAGGAAGGTGGCCGGGAAGACCCAGACGAAGCGGACCACGACGACGAAGACGAAGACCCCGAAGGCGTACCAGAGGGCCTCCCCGATGCCGTACTGGCCGAGCCCCTGGACGACGTAGGGGAGCTGGAGGCCGATCAGGGCGAAGACGGCGGACTCCAGGACGAAGGCGACCATCTTCCACACGGCCTCCTCCTGGAGGCGGGTGGCGAAGTCGACCTTCCACGCCTTGTGCCCGAGGAAGAGGCCGACCACGACGACGGCGAGCACACCGGAGGCGTGCACCTCCTCGGCCGCCGCGTAGGCGATGAAGGGGATGAGGAGGGAGAGGGTGTTCTGGAGCAGCGGTTCGGTGAGGCGGGTCCGCAGCCAGTGGATCGGCACCATGAGGAGCAGGCCGACGCCGACGCCGCCGACCGCGGCGAGCGCGAACTCGCCGAGGCCGCCGGCCCAGCTGATGCCCGCCCCGACGGCGGCGGCGAGGGCGACCTTGTAGGCGGTGATGGCGGTGGCGTCGTTCACCAGGGACTCGCCCTGGAGGATCGTGGTGATCCGGTGGGGCAGGCCGAGCCGACGGGCGATGGCGGTGGCGGCCACCGCGTCCGGCGGGGCGATCACCGCGCCGAGGACGAGGGCGGCGGTGAGCGGCAGGTCGGGGACGAGGACGTACGCGAGCCAGCCGACGGCCACGGTGGCGAAGAGGACGTACCCGACGGAGAGCAGCGCGACGGGCCGGATGTTGGCCCGCAGGTCCAGGTAGGAGGACTCGACGGCGGCCGTGTAGAGCAGCGGCGGCAGGATCAGCGGCAGCACGACGTGCGGGTCGAGGGTGTAGTCGGGGACGCCCGGCACGTACGAGGCGACCAGGCCGACCGTGACGAGGAGGAGCGGGGCCGGTACGGGGGTGCGGCGGGCGAGTCCCGCCACCGCCGCGCTCGCCGCCACCAGTGCCACCAGTCGCAGTGCGTCCATGCCGCCCCTCCACCGTCCTGTCTCGCCGCTCGCCTCGTCCACCGGTCCGGAACACCCGGTCCGGCCCACCTGGTCCGGTACGCCCGGTCCCGTACGTCCGGTCCGGTCCGCCCGGTCCGAGCCGTCGGGTCCCGGGCGCCCGCCACGTACCCTGGCCATCATGATCGAGTGCCTGCACGTAGCAGAAATGCCGCGCCCCGAGCCGGCCCCGCTCCACGAGACCTGCCCCGAGTGCCTGGCCGACGGGACGAACCCGGTGCAGCTGCGGCTCTGCCTGACCTGCGGGCACGTGGGCTGCTGCGACTCCTCGCAGGGGCGGCACGCGACCGGGCACTTCGGCGCGACCGGGCACCCGGTGATGCGGACCTTCGAACCGGGCGAGGCCTGGCGCTGGTGCTTCGTGGACGAGTCGCTGGTCTGAGGCGGTCTCTTGGGGACGGGGCGGTTCGACGGGCGGGCCGCTGGGTACGTCACCCCTCCGCCGGTCACCACTGCGTTTCGGTCCCCGCACACCCCTGGCCACGGTCCGCGCCCATGGGCCTACCATGAGTGACGGGCCGGGATCGGGGGCCCGGGGGCTTGCGGCGACACGGCAGGATGGATCGCGATAGCGTCACCGCGGACCGCGCAGCCCCTGCGTGACCGCCGGTCCGGGGGTCTTTCCCCCCGGGCCCCGATTGAGCTTGTGCCACCTTGGAGGTGAGGGTGTCCCAGATCGCAGGCGAGCCCGGGACCCAGGACTTCGTGGAAGTCCGGCTGCCCGCTGCGGGTGCCTATCTGTCCGTGCTGCGTACGGCCACGGCCGGCCTCGCGGCGCGCTTGGACTTCACCCTCGACGAGATCGAGGACTTGCGGATCGCGGTGGACGAGGCCTGCGCGATCCTGCTCCAGCAGGCGGTGCCCGGCTCGGTCCTGAGCTGCGTCTTCCGGCTGGTGGACGACTCCCTCGACGTGACCGTGTCCGCGCCGACGACGGACGGCCGGGCCCCCGAGCGGGACACCTTCGCCTGGACGGTGCTGTCGGCGCTGGCCGGCAAGGTCGAGTCCTCGGTCGCGGAGGACAACACGGTCTCGATCAGCCTGTACAAACAGCGCGGCGCGGGGCCAGGCCCGGCG
The DNA here is from genome assembly GCF_042794995.1 of Streptomyces sp. NPDC056503. NCBI lineage: Bacteria > Bacillati > Actinomycetota > Actinomycetes > Kitasatosporales > Streptomycetaceae > Streptomyces > Streptomyces sp. NPDC056503. The sequence continues at coordinate 6,305 of NZ_JBHTST010000154.1, read as the reverse complement.
TGAGGAGCGGGGACGCGACGGCCGGCATCCCCGGTCAGCAGGCAGCACGGCCGCATGAGGTCGCTACGGAGCAGCAGGCGGACCAGATGAGCGAGCACGAGCAGGAGCACGACGAGGCTCCCCCGGCACCGGCACCGGCCGCGGCCCCGCACGGGACGACCCTGGACGGGACCGCGACGGACGGGACCGCCACGGGTGGGACCACCACGGACGCGGCCGCGGCGGACTCGGCGGCGGACGGCGGCGGGGCGCGGGCCGACGGGGCCGCGACCGGTGACGCCCCGGACTCGGCGACGCCCGGCCACGGCGCCACGCACGGTCACCACCCGCAGGACCGCAGCGGCGCCCGCGCGCTCTTCGTGGAGCTGCGGTCGCTGCCGGAGGGCTCCCCCGAGAAGGCCGAGCTCCGCAACCGTCTGGTGCGGATGCACCTGCCGCTGGTGGAGCACCTGGCGCGACGCTTCCGCAACCGCGGCGAGCCGCTGGACGACCTGACGCAGGTGGCGACGATCGGCCTGATCAAGTCGGTCGACCGCTTCGACCCGGAGCGGGGCGTGGAGTTCTCCACGTACGCGACGCCCACGGTGGTCGGCGAGATCAAGCGTCACTTCCGCGACAAGGGATGGGCGGTACGGGTCCCCCGCCGCCTCCAGGAGCTGCGGCTCTCCCTGACGACGGCGACGGCGGAGCTGTCCCAGCAGCACGGGCGCTCGCCGACCGTGCACGAGCTGGCGGAGCGGCTCGGGATCTCCGAGGAGGAGGTCCTGGAGGGCCTGGAGTCGGCCAACGCCTATTCGACGCTCTCCCTGGACGTGCCGGACACCGACGACGAGTCGCCGGCGGTCGCGGACACGCTCGGCGCGGAGGACGAGGCCCTGGAGGGGGTCGAGTACCGGGAGTCGCTCAAACCGCTCCTGGAGGACCTCCCGCCCCGGGAGAAGCGGATCCTGCTGCTGCGGTTCTTCGGGAACATGACCCAGTCGCAGATCGCGCAGGAGGTCGGCATCTCGCAGATGCACGTCTCCCGGCTGCTCGCCAGGACCCTGGCGCAGCTCCGGGAGAAGCTCCTCGTGGAGGAGTGACCTCCGGGACTCAGCCCTCCTGGCCGGGGCGCCGGATGCCGAGCGCCTCGGTCGTGGCCGGGTTCACCAGGAGGACGAGCCCGGTCACGGCGAGCACGGCGAGCACGATCCCGTACGGGATCACGCCCTCGGACCGGAGCATCTGCCAGGCGACCGGCAGGGCGAGGATCTGGGTGATCACGGCCGGGCCGCGGCTCCAGGAGCGCATCCGCCACAGGCCTCGGGCGGCGGCGAGCGGGATGAGGCCGAGCGCGCACAGCGTCACTCCGCCGGTCACCCCGCCGGTGAGGTCCTCGCCCCCGTCGGACAGCGTCCGCACCAGCATGTAGACGCCGCCGGCGAGAAGCCCGAGTGCCTCGACGAGTGCCACGCCCGCGGCGGCGGCCAGGCGGGTGGGGCGGGGGGTCTGCTCCGTGCTGCTCATGCAGGGCAGCGTAACGGGACGCCCTCGGGCCCCGGGTCCGGGACCTGGCGGGACCCGGCCTGGAACCGGCCTGGACCCGGCCGGGTTCCCGGGCGGGGCCCAGGCCGGGGGGTGCGCCGGGGGCGGTCGTGGGGGTGTCCGGGGAGCGGGCGGGGCTGGGATCGGTACCGCCGGGTAGGTACCCTGGCGGGCATGCGCGCACTTCTCGTGGTCAACCCGGCAGCCACCACCACCAGTGCCCGCACCCGTGACGTGCTGATCCACGCGCTGGCGAGCGAGATGAAGCTGGAGGCCGTCAGCACCGAGTACCGCGGGCACGCCCGGGACCTCGGGCGGCGGGCGGCCGAGTCGGGCGAGATCGACCTGGTCGTGGCGCTCGGCGGCGACGGCACGGTCAACGAGGTCGTGAACGGGCTGCTGCACGGCGGGCCCGATCCGGACCGGCTGCCGGGCCTGGCGGTGGTGCCGGGCGGTTCGACCAACGTCTTCGCCCGCGCGCTGGGGCTGCCGAACGACGCCGTGGAGGCGACCGGCGCCCTGCTGGACGCGCTGCGGGAGCGGCGGGCCCGGACGGTGAGCCTGGGGCTCGCCTCGGGGACGCCGGACACTCCGGACGAGGAGGTGCCGGCCCGCTGGTTCACCTTCTGCGCCGGACTCGGTTTCGACGCGAGCGTGATCGGCCGGGTCGAACAGCAGCGCGAGCGCGGGAAGCGGTCCACGCACGCGCTCTATCTGCGCCAGGTGTTCCGCCAGTTCCTGGAGGAACCGCACCGGCGGCACGGGACGATCACCCTGGAGCGGCCCGGCGCCGAGCCGGTGGAGGACCTGGTCCTCTCCATAATCTGCAACACCTCCCCCTGGACCTACCTGGGCAATCGCCCGGTGTACGCGTCCCCGGAGGCGTCCTTCGAGACCGCGCTCGACGTGCTCGGACTGAGCCGGCTGTCGACCCCGGCGGTGGCCCGGTACGCCACTCAGCTGCTCACTTCGACCCCCGAACGGGGCCCTCGCGGCAAGCACGCCACGACTCTGCACGACCTGACCGACTTCACCTTGCATTCGAAGGTGCCCCTCCCTCTCCAGATGGACGGAGACCACCTCGGACTGCGTACGAGCGTGACGTTCACAGGCGTACGCCGTGCACTGCGTGTGATTGTGTGAGTGGAAGGGCCGAAAGTCCTTGCACTCGAACGTTTAGGCGCGCATCCACCCCTTAGAAGTACGGCTGTGACCTAGCCGACACCGAGGAATCAAAAAAAACTTTCCGGAAGGGGTTGTATCCGCTGCCGAGGTTTGCGAGTCTCTTCTTGGCGATCGGGACGGCCCGCAAGACCGGCCTCCACTGAGAGCCAGAACCCCTCCTCAAACCAGGACCACACCGGTTCATCCGGCAGTCGGCCCTTCACTTGTTGGGGGATTCGTGAAAGCGTTCACATTCACAAGCAACTTGCACGTAATAACCAAGAGAGGTAGCAGCCATGGACTGGCGTCACAACGCCGTTTGTCGTGAGGAAGACCCCGAGCTGTTCTTCCCCATCGGCAACACCGGTCCTGCGCTGCTGCAGATCGAGGAAGCCAAGGCCGTCTGCCGCCGCTGCCCCGTCATGGAGCAGTGCCTGCAGTGGGCGCTCGAGTCCGGCCAGGACTCCGGCGTCTGGGGTGGCCTCAGCGAGGACGAGCGTCGCGCGATGAAGCGCCGCGCCGCCCGCAACCGGGCGCGCAACGCCAGCGCCTGAGCCACCTGCACAGCCTGAGGCAAGCGGCGCGTACACCGCGTACGCATTCACCGCCCCCGAGCCGCAGCGCGCAGCAGTAAAGCAGTACCCCACAGCATTCGAGCCCCGGACCGATTCACTTCGGTCCGGGGCTCGCTGCTGTGCGTGACCGGCGACCGGCCCCGCCGGGCCCTACTTCTGCGGGCGCACCGGGACGTCCAGGACCACCTTGGTGCCGCGCTCGCTGCCGGGCCTCATGTCGAAGGTGCCGCCCAACTCCCCCTCCACCAGGGTCCGTACGATCTGGAGCCCGAGGTTGCCGGCCTTCTGCGGGTCGAAGCCCTCTGGCAGGCCGCGGCCGTCGTCGCGGACGGTGATGAGCAGGCGGGCGTCGGGGCGGGGTTCGCCGCGGACCGCGCTGACCTCGACCGTGCCGTGCTCGCCGGGGGCGAAGGCGTGCTCCAGGGCGTTCTGCAGGACCTCGGTGAGGACCATGGAGAGCGGGGTGGCGACCTCCGCGTCCAGGATGCCGAAGCGGCCGTTGCGCCGGCAGGTGACCTTGCCCGGGGAGATCTCGGCGACCATCGCGATGACCCGGTCGGCGATCTCGTCGAACTCCACCCGCTCGTCCAGGTTCTGGGACAGCGTCTCGTGGACGATGGCGATCGAACCGACGCGCCGGACCGCCTCGTTGAGCGCCTCACGGCCCCGGTCGGAATCCATCCGGCGGGCCTGGAGCCGCAACAGGGCGGCCACCGTCTGGAGGTTGTTCTTCACCCGGTGGTGGATCTCCCGGATGGTGGCGTCCTTGGTGATCAACTCGCGCTCGCGGCGGCGCAGTTCCGTGACGTCCCGGAGGAGGACCAGGGAGCCGATCCGGCTGCCCTTGGGCTTGAGCGGGATGGACCGCAGCTGGATGACCCCGCCGCTGCCCTCCACCTCGAAGTTCCGGGGGGCGTAGCCGGAGGCGAGTTTGACCAGGGCCTCGTCGACCGGGCCCCGGGAGGGGGCCAGTTCGGCGGTGATCTGGCCGAGGTGCTGGCCGACCAGGTCGGCGGCGAGGCCGAGCCGGTGGTAGGCGGAGAGCGCGTTGGGCGAGGCGTACTGGACCATGCCGTCGGCGTCCAGGCGGACCAGGCCGTCGCCGGCCCGCGGCAGCGAGTCCATGTCGGACTGCTCACCGGGGTAGGGGAAGGTGCCGGCCGCGATCATCTGGGCGAGGTCCGAGGCCGACTGGAGGTAGGTGAGCTCCAGCCGGGAGGGGGTGCGGACGGTCAGCAGGTTGGTGTTCCGGGCGATCACGCCGAGGACCCGGCCCTCGCGGCGCACGGGGATGGACTCGACCCGGACCGGGACCTCCTCGCGCCACTCGGGGTCGCCCTCGCGGACGATCCTGCCCTCGTCGAGGGCGGCGTCCAGGAGCGGGCGGCGGCCGCGCGGGACCAGGTGTCCGACCATGTCGTCCTGGTAGGAGGTGGGGCCGGTGTTGGGCCGCATCTGGGCGACGGAGACGTACCGGGTGCCGTCGAGGGTGGGGACCCAGAGCACGAGGTCGGCGAAGGAGAGGTCGGAGAGCAGCTGCCACTCCGACACCAGCAGGTGGAGCCACTCCAGGTCGGAGTCGCTCAGGGCGGTGTGCTGGCGGACGAGGTCGTTCATGGAGGGCACGGTGCGAGCGTACCCGCGGAATTAACAGCCGGTGAACCTGGCTCTTCGGGGCTCCGTGTTGGAGGATGGGCCCGGAAACACCGCGTTCAGGTGGATGGACAGACAAGAATGGTCTAGTCCACAATGAACGCATCGAACTCCACACAGCCTCCATCCTCCCCGCACAGGAGGATGGACGAGGTACCCGGCGCACTCTGCCCTGACTGCGTCGAGACCTCCCTTCACGGCCGAGGGTCCGCACACCCCCGGCCGGGTACACCCGGGCTGCGGTGCCGGGCGGGTTGAGGGTCCCGCCAGGCGCCGCGGCCCGCGGTCTTTTCCGGGCCCCGCCACGGCGGGGCCCTTCTTCGTGCCCCCCCCATCCCCCTCCCCTCACCCCTCCCCCACCCCGGTCGGGGGTGTGCGGGCGGGGTTCGAGTGGCTGGCGGGTGACGCGCGGCCGACGATGGAGGGGCCGGGAGGCGCGGGCCGTCCGGGGTGCGGAACGGCATGAGGAGACGGGCCTCACTCTGCTAGATTTGGACTTTGATTGGTCTATACCACATGGCCCCTCCCCAGCCCCTCACCAGATCGGCAGGCACAGCGTGGAAGTTGTCATCGTCAAGGACGCCAAGGCGGGCGGAGAGCTCATCGCGGACGGCATCGCCGACCTCCTGCGCCGCAAGCCCGACGCGCTGCTCGGCGTGGCCACGGGCTCGACCCCGATCCCGATCTACGACGCCCTGATCGCCCAGGTCCGGGCCGGCTCCGTGGACCCCTCCCGGGCCCGCATCGCCCAGCTGGACGAGTACGTCGGACTGCCCGCCGGGCACCCGGAGTCGTACCGCTCGACCGTGCTGCGCCAGGTCGTGGAGCCGCTCGGCCTCCCCGAGGACCACTTCATGGGCCCGGACGGCTCCGCCGAGGACGTCCAGGCGGCCTGCGAGGCGTACGACAAGGCGCTGGTCGACGCCGGCGGCGTGGACCTCCAGATCCTCGGCATCGGCACCGACGGGCACATCGGCTTCAACGAGCCCTGCTCCTCGCTCGCCTCCCGCACCCGGATCAAGACCCTCACCGAGCAGACCCGGGTGGACAACGCCCGCTTCTTCGACGACGACATCGAGCAGGTCCCGCACCACGTCATCACCCAGGGCATCGGCACCATCCTGGAGGCCCGCCACCTGGTGCTGCTCGCCACCGGCGAGGGCAAGGCCGAGGCCGTCGCGCAGACCGTCGAGGGCCCCGTCGCGGCGCTCGTGCCGGCCTCCGCGCTCCAGCTCCACCCGCACGCCACCGTGGTCGTGGACGAGGCCGCCGCCTCCAAGCTGAAGCTCGCCGACTACTTCCGGCACACCTACGCCAGCAAGCCCTCCTGGCAGGGCATCTGATCCCCTGAGGGGACGCGCGAAGGGGCCCGGCACCTGATCCCAGGTG
>NZ_JBHTST010000153.1:0-19771 GCF_042794995.1 Streptomyces sp. NPDC056503 | reverse complement strand
GGGCGCTGGTCGAGACCAGCGCCCCTTCCGTCGGAAGACCCCCGCGCGTGAGGGAACGACAAGGAGAAGACCCCCGCGCGGGCGAGGACAACGTCGCGTTCCGGTCCTCGGTCCCGTTCAGGTCCGGAAGACCCCCGCGCGTGCGGGGACGGCTCGGCCTAGGCTCCGCAGGCCCCGGACCGCCCCGGAACACCCCCGCGGGCGCGGGGACGACATCACGCGGTTCCGCTCAGCCTCCCTGTCGAACGGAAGACCCCCGCGGGCGCGGGGACGACGAGCCATGCGGACGGGCCGGTCTGTATGGGGAGGGAAGACCCCCGCGGGCGCGGGGACGACGGCCGGGCACTGACAGCGGCGGGTCACGGCTTCGGAAGACCCCCGCGGACGCGGGGACGACTAACTGGGGCGTCAGCCGGTCTCGGTGTCTCGGGGAAGACCCCCGCGCGCGCGGGGACGACCAGGGCGAGGATCAGGCAGAGCGTCATGACGCCGGAAGACCCCCGCGGGCGCGGGGACGACCGGTACCGTGGTCACGATTTGCGACGTCGGCGCGGAAGACCCCCGCGGGCGCGGGGACGACCAGCTCGATACGGCCGTCGAGGACCCGCCGCTCGGAAGACCCCCGCGGGCGCGGGGACGACCTGAGCTTGGGTCATCTGTACCGGACCCTGAGCGGAAGACCCCCGCGGGCGCGGGGACGACACTTGCTGACTTGGGATTCTATGGAGCCTGAGGTCGATTTTCATTCAGTTGCTCATGAGACGAGTGGGAGCCGGACGACGGAGGAACCCCGCGTGCGGAGACGACGCCTGAAGGCACGCGGCCTCCATGGCGGCCGGACAACCCCCGCGCGTGCGGGGACGACCTCAGCTGGTAGGGCGTGGGCGGTTGGAAGATCGGAGGACCCCGCAAGTGCGGAGACGACAGGGACGAGGCGGTCAGCCCTTTCGCGCCGACCGGACAACCCCCGCGGGCACGAGGACGACCAAGGAGAGCGCACCTCCGCTGATCTCGTGTGCGGAAGACCCCCGCGCGGGCGGGGACGACTGCTGCTGGGGCGTGGGCTGGGTGGGCGTGGTGGGAAGACCCCCGCGTGTGCGGGGACGACCGTTCGAGATGCTCCGTCAGAGACTCGATATCGGGAAGACCCCCGCGCGTGCGGGGACGACAGACCGACGCCGGCCGTCGAGGCGGCGGCGCTCGGAAGACCCCCGCGCGTGCGGGGACGACCCGACGACGGCGGCGATGCGCAGGGGGCTCAACGGAAGACCCCCGCGCGTGCGGGGACGACGACATGGCGGCCCACCACCTGAGCGCGTTCTGCGGAAGACCCCCGCGCGTGCGGGGACGACAGCTGCGCCGTCATGATCTGCGCGCTGGCGTACGGAAGACCCCCGCGCGTGCGGGGACGACGTCACCTCCATCTCGCCGAGCGCTGCAGCAAGCGGAAGACCCCCGCGCGTGCGGGGACGACACTTGCTGACCTGGGATTCTACGAGCTGTGCTGCCAGTTTTCATTTAGACCATGTCCTATGTGGTGAGGCGGTCGTTGAGCTGGTCATGGGGCGGGGTACGTGGAGTTGGATCGTTCCGGACGGGTTGTGGGAGATCGCGAAGCCGCTGATCCCGCCATCGAAAATGCGGCCACAGGGTGGTGGGACGCAGGACACGCCTGATGAGACGCTGTTCGCCGCGATCATCTACGTCCTGGTCAGCGGGTGCGCTTGGCGGGCCCTGCCGCCCTGCTTCGGGATATCGAAGTCCACGGCGCATCGCCGGTTCCTGATCTGGTCGCGTGCCGGTGTGTGGGGCCGGCTGCACGAGGAGATCCTGCACCGCCTCGACGACGCCGGCCTGCTCGACCTGTCCCGGGCCGTCCTCGACTCCGCCCACGTCCGGGCGAAAAAGGGGGCGAACTCACCGGTCCGAGCCCCGTGGACCGGGGCAAAGCGGGTTCCAAGATGCACGTCCTGTCGGACGCGAACGGACTGCCCCTCCTCGTCGGCATCACCGCGGCCAACACCCACGACAGCCAGGCACTGAAGCCCATGGTCCTCGGTCACCAAACGAGACACGACCCCCACCGCGGACGTCACTTCAAACCCCAGCGCCTGCACGCCGACAAGGCCTACGACATCCCTGAACTGCGGAAATGGCTTCGCGGGAAACGCATCGGCGTCCGCATCGCACGCAAGGGCATCGAGTCCAGCGAGCGGCTCGGGCGTCGCAGGTGGGTGATCGAGCGGACCATGTCCTGGCTGACCGGCTACCGCCGACTCAACCACCGCTACGAGCGCCATCCCCGCAACTACCTGGCCTTTCTCGGCCTCGCCGCAGCCATCTGCTGCTACAAACGACTCGTCCGCCTCACCACATAGGACATGGTCTTAGTTGCTTGCAAGCCGATCTTTCGGTTGTGGGGGTACGCGAGGTCGCAGGCTTTGTATAGGGAGACGACGTAAGCATCTGGGTGGATCGTCGCAGGGCGTGCTCAGGCCATCGGGGGCTGCCCTTTTGAGGAGTCGGCCGTGGATCGGACCGTCGATGTCCGGCAAGGATGTGGTGGGCGGGGTGGTGGGGGGACTACGTGCTGGATGCTGTCGTCTGATCGGCGAACTCGATCTCCCTCGCTGTGCGGAATAGCTCGGCGCAGTTCAGCCCTGGCGGGAAGCTGTCGAGGACCCGGTGGTGCACGTGCTGGCGATGTGTGACCTCGGCCAGCTTTCGGAAGACGTCCATGTCGAGCTGCGCTTGCGAGGCGAAGCACTTTAGAGCTGCCGCCTTGACGTTCAGCAGCTCATGCGACCCCATGAAGACCTTGGTGGGCTCGAATCCGATGCTGTAGGGGGAGCGGAAATAGATCAGGTTGTGCGCTGCGCGCAGGGCAGCGGTCGTGGCCTCCTGTGCGGTGACGCGGTGATCGAGGTGCTGGTCGTCGGGGAAGTGTGTGTAGACGATGTCTGGGCGGGCGTCGTGGAGGAGTTTGAGGAGCTCGCTGTTGATTTTCCCGCGGTTTTCGATGAACCGGGTGTCGGGAATGTTCGAGAAAGTGTAGTTTTCCACGCCCAGGATCGCGCCGGCGGCCAGGCACTCGTCCTGTCGTACCGGCGTGCCGTCTGGCCTGGGGGCCCCGGTGGTGAGGCAGTGCACATGGACCTGGGCGCCTCGGCGTGCGTATTCGTGGATGCGCATCCCCATGGCTATTTCGGCGTCGTCGGGATGTGCCACCACGATGAGGACGGTCGTCATCGGGTCGCCGCTACTCGTGGTTCATGCGGGCGAGGACGAGGTGTCCGCGTTGGACGAGAGCGGGGTTCTGCTTGGCGAGGCCGGTGGCGAGGTAGGAGACGCCGAGTCTCGCGGTGAGGAGGCGCAGGGTCCTCTCCTCGCTGTCCGATAGTGTCCGGCCGTATCCGGTGAGGTAGGCGGCCTTGAGGTCCGGCCGGGGTGCCCATACCGCTGCGCACAGCCACACGAATTCCTCGACGGCGATACCGTGGGCGGACATTTCGAAGTCGATCACGCCGTAGCCGTGCGGGGGGTCCCACAGCCAGTTACGGGTGGCGTAGTCGCCGTGGCGGTACACGACGGGGAGGTTCTCGGCGAGCTGGGGCAGTTCGCGGGCAACGCACTGGACCAGAGCGCGTTGCTTGTCGTCGAGGTGGCCGGCGGTGGTCTCCAGGCAGGCGGCGGCTTCGCTCGCCTGGCTGGCCATGGACGCGTGGATGGTGTCGTGGTCCTGCTTAGATGCGGTGGGGGAGGCGTCGTGCCAGCGCCTGAGCAGGTTTCCCGCCCGTTCGTGCACCTGCAGCTCCTCGTTGCTGTTGAGGGGCAGCCCGCGTACGACGCGGCCGGGCAGGAGCGAGGTCATGATCGCCTGCAGGCTGGGATCCGCGGCGAGGAGGCGGGGTGCCTCGTGCGGGGCCAGGACGCGCGCCGCGTACGCGTAGCCGGCGACCTCCCGCTCATAGTCCTTCAGGCTCGGGCTGAGCTTCACGAACACCTTGGTCTCGCCCGCGGGCACCCGCCAGACTCTGGAGTCGCCCCGGTCCCAGGAGACGTCCTCGGCGGTGTGGGTGTCCGAGCCAGGAAGGTTCTCGGTGATCCAGCGGCGCAGGTCGGGTGGGAGGGGGGCGTTCTGTGGCATGGGGTGGTTTCTCCGAATCGCGTGCAAGCAGCGGGAGCCCGTGAGAGGTGAAGGGTGCTGCGGGGCCTTGGGCATATCGGTCAGAAGTGGTCTGCGAGCCACGGTTCACGGTCCATGGTGGCGGTCAGGAGCTGGGCGATGACGCGTGGAGGGGCCGCTACTCCCGCCAGGGCGGCGGCGGCCGTGCTGCGGTAGCCGCCGGCGTACCAGACGGCGAACTGCCCTCGGGTCAGCGTGATCTGTGCCGCGCGGGTGGTGGGCTCCAGGTCGCCCTTCCCGTCGGTGACCTGGAGCGTGTAGCGCTCGGTGGCCTCGCCATCCTCGGTGATGATTTCGATCGGGAGGGTGAGGTTCACGTCGTCGGGCCAGCCGCGCAGCTGTACCGCTCGGCGCAGGTCCAGGATGCGGAGCATCCACGGGTGCCAGGACTGTGCGGTCAGGGAGCCGGGGTGGTCCAGGCGGTGCAGCAGCAGCGGTGCGGGCGGCAGGCCGGTCCGCTGGAACGCGATGGTGGGGATGCGGCTGTGGTGCCGGCCGAGGAAGGCGAACATGGCGGCGGCCGTGTCCTGGTCCGCCGCCCAGAAGTCGTGCACCACGACCTGACGCCCTTCGACGGGGTGCGCCTCGTTGGCCAGTGAGAGGACTCCGGTGGGTTCGTGTCCTGGCTGGTTGAAACGGTAGGTGGCAAGGCCGGGATGCTTGCCCTGCTGCCACTGCTCCCACCACTGGGGCCGCTGCCATGTCCCGTTCCACCAGGTGGCCAGGTCGTTTTGGAGCAGGTGGACCTTTGCGTTCGTGCCGTGGGTGATCTCAAATCCGTTCTCGGTGAAGCGCCGTTTCAGTTCGTTGGCGGGGACGGTCCAGGAGAACACCTGGGTGGGGGCCTCCCAGCCGAGGCGTCGGGCGTAGCCGCTGGAGGCGGTCCAGAGGGTGGAGATCACGGCTCCCTGGTCGCGCAGAGGGCGCAGGCGTTCGGAGATCATGCGGACGGAGAGGTGGGCCCCGCGTTCCTCGGGGGCGACGCATCCGGCTCCGAGGAGTGCGGACGGTACCGGGGCCCCGCCGAAGAACTGTGGCAGGAGGAGTCCGAGTCCGCCGGCTACGACGTGGCCGTCCCGGACGGCGATGCGGATGTCCGCGTGGTGCCGCAGGAGGGTGATGTCGTCCACGGGGTGGCCGTAGCTGCGGGTTGCGAGGCTGTCGTACTGCTGCCAGTGGTGGTCGTCGGTGACCTGGGTGATCAGGGTCGGGGTCGGATCGGGCATGTGGCGTTCCGCCGGTTCTAGTAGTTGGTGTGGTTTCTGACGGTGTTGCTGTCGCGGGGGAGGAGGAAGCTCCTGCTGAACGTCATGACGATGTCGTCGTTCTGGTTCCGGCCGGTTGTGCGGCAGGTGATGATCCCTGTGCAGGGCCGGCTGTTGGACATCCGGCGGCCGGTGATCTCCGTTTCGGCGTAGAGGGTGTCGCCGACGAAGACCGGATGGGTGAAGCGGATTTCTTCGAAGCCGAGGTTGGCCACCGTGAGGCCGCTGGTACTGCGTACGGTCATTCCGCCGACGATGTGGAGGGTGACGCTGCTGCACACCAGGGGGCGGCCCCATTCGGTGCGGCTGCTGTAGTGGGCGTCGGTGTGGATAGGGGCGTCGTTGCCGCCGAGTGTCGTCATCAGGACGTTGTCGGCCTCGGTGAGGGTGCGTCCGGGGCGGTGCTCAATGACCAGGCCCACGGTCAGCTCGTCGTATCCGAGGCCGACGACTTCCCGGTAGCGGCCTGCGGCGATCCGCCGGTACCCCTGGGGGAAGCTGGTGCTCATGCGTGTACCTCGTGTGGCATGGAGGCTCGGGTGAGCAGGGAGCGAGCGGCGGCGACCATGGGGGGACCGATCATCTGGTGGCCGATACGGATGATTCGTCCGCCCGCGGTCTCGGCGGCTTCGACGATGGTGCGGGCGGCTGCGATCTCCTCGTCCGTCGGGCGGAACACCTTCGCCACCGTGGAGAGCTGCCGAGGGTGCACGCAGCTCTTCCCGGCGAAGCCGAGCGCCTTGGCCTGTTCGGTTTCACGGCGCAGTCCGTCGAGGTCGTCGAGGTCGAAGAACGGGGAGTCGATGGCCGGGATGCCTGCAGCGGCGGCGCTGGTGACGAGCGCGGAGCGGGCGTACAGCATCGGCCCCCACTCCATGGTGCTTGCGATGGCGGCCGCATAGTCCGCTGTTCCGAACAGGACTCCGGCGATGCGGTCGGCCCGCACGATCGACGGCAGCGTCTGCACAGCTCGAGGGGTTTCGATCAGTGCGTACAGCAGGGGCGTGTAGTCGGGGGTGTCGAGGATGCCGGCGACGATGTCGAAGTCTCGCGGTGATTCCACTTTGGGGATCAAGACGATCTGTGGTTTGACCGGGAAAGCCGTAAGGGTGGTCAGGTCGTGAACGCCATCGAGGGTGGCGGGAGAGCTGATCCTGACACCGAGCGTGGAGCCGGCCATGGCGGAGGTGGTGAAGAAGCGGCGGGCGGCGGCGCGGGCGGTCGGTTTGGCTGCGGCGGGAACGGAGTCCTCCAGGTCCACGAGGGCGACGTCCGCGCCGCACGTGTGCGCGGTCGTGAACCTGTCGGGTGCGTGGCCTGGGGTGATGAACCAGGTTCCGGCTGGCGCAGTCGTGACCGTCACCGAATGACTCCCTGAGATGCGAGGGTGCGGGCGGCCTGCGGGATCACGTCTTCCTGGCCGGCGATCACCTGACGTCGGCCGAGTTCCAGGAAGAGGTCCCAGGGGTGGACGCCTGCGCGTGTGGCGGCTTCCAGGACGGGCTTTTTGAACCCGGAGAAGACGCCGGCGAGGCCGGACGCGAGACTGGTGGAGTCGATTGTCGGGGGCGTGGGCATGAGGGTCTGCTCGGCGAGGTCGGCGGCGTCGGCCAGGCGTCGGACGTCGATTCCGGTGGCGTGGCCGTAGCGTTCCAGCACGGGCACGAGGACTTCCAGTTGGGTATTGCCCGCGCCCGCGCCGAACCCTCGCGCGCACGCGTCGATGACGCGGGCGCCGGCCTGGGCGGCGGCTACGGAGTTGGCCACGGCCATGCCGAGGTTGTTGTGTCCGTGGAAGATCACGGGCACTTCTACGGCGGAGGCGATGAAATTGATGCGGGTGGTGACGTCCTCGGGCAGGAAAGAGCCGGCGCTGTCCATGATGCCGACGGCCTGCGCTCCGTAGCCGACCAGGAGGGAGCACTGCTCGGCGAGCTGGCAGGGGCTGGCCATGTGGCTCATCATCAGCACGGCCTGTGCTTCGGCGCCGAGCTCCCGGATCACTCCGAGGTGGCGTTCGGCGGCGGTGGCCTCGGTGCAGTGCACCGCGATACGGGCGATGTCCGCGCCGTGGCGTACGACGGCGTTGCGGAGGTCGGTGGAGGTTCCCCAGGCGGGAGCCATCAGGACGGCCATCTTGCTGTGTGTCAGGGCCTCGCGGGCGGTGGACAGCATGTCGTCGTCGCTGATCTTACTGTGGCCGACCTGGAAGGAGGACGCACCGAGTCCGTTGCCGTGGCCGATCTCGACGACGGGAACTCGGGCCGCGTTGGCGGCCGTGGCGTAGGCGCGGATCTGGTCGCGGCCGAGCTGGTGGCGTACGGCGTGCTGGCCGTCGCGCAGGGTCGGGTCGTGGACGATCAGGTGTTCCTGATTGATGGTGTTCATCGTGCGTTCTCCTTCATGGCCGAGGGGCGGGCGAGGGCGTGCTGTTCGGCGGTGTGGATGGCGGCGGCGCTGATCACTTCGAGGTTTCCCGCGTGCACCGGCATGTTGGTGCGGGTGGCGGTGACCTCCACGGCCACCCGGATCGTGTCGTTGGTGACGGCGCACGAGGCCACGTGGAAGCCGGGGACGAAGGACCGCATGGTCTCGGCCGCGGACTTCACGAGCTTGCGAACCGGTTCCGGCTCGGCGCCCGGGGCGAGGATCGTCATGGCGCTGCGAAACCGTGGCGGCGGTGAGGCGGGGCTGATGTTCAGCATGGTCTTGACGGTGTCCGCCTCGGTGAACTGCTGGATCGCGTACTGGGTCGTCTCGATGTACTCGTCGAGATTGAGACGGCTGGCCCGGCCGACACTTCTGGTGGCAGCCGTGGCCACCATCTCCACGTGGAGGGTCGCGTAGTGCTGGGCAATGGTGTGGAGGACGGGGATCGAGGTCTGGCCGCCGCATGAGGCGAGGCTGATGTGCCGGTGCGCGGCGGCCTGGTCGCCGTTGACGGCCGGAACGATCAGCGTGCCAATGTTGGAGGGGGTCAGGTTGATGACCGTCGAGCCAGTGCCGGCGAGCCGGGCCGAGTGTTCGGGGTGGGCGACGGCGTTGGTGACGTCGAAGACGATGTCGAAGGTTTCCTCCGAGTCGGCCAAGGCGGTGATGCTGCCCGCCGCGGTGGCGCAGCCCATGGCGGCGGCCTTGCTCAGGCCGATGCTGTCAGGGCTGCGGCCGACGACGAGGCCACAGTGCAGGTGCGGGGAGTTCTGGATGCGTTCGACCAGGTCGAGGGCGAGAAGACCGGTACCGAGGACGGCCGTGTTGAGCACGTGTACTCCACTCGTCGGAGGAAGCGGGCCAGGGGACTCAGATGGTGTGCGCATGGATGGCGGGGAGCCGGGTGGACGTGGCCCGGATGTCCATGCCGGTGGTGAGCGGGATGCTCGCGTGCACGGAACCGGCCAGGATGATGTCGCCCGCGTGCAGCGTGGTCTTGAGGACGTGAAGGCGGTGCGTCAGCCACACGAGCGCTTTGAACGGGTCGCCGAGGATGTCGCGTCCTTCGCCGACCGCCGCCGTTTTCCCGTTGACACTCACCGTTATCCGCTCGGCTGCGATATCTCGGGTGTCGCAGAGGGGGACTGGGGCGCCGACGATGATCCGGGCGCAGGCGGCGTTGTCGGCGATGCTGTCCAGCAGCGTGAGGTTCCAGTCGGTGAAACAGGTGTCGAGGACTTCGAAGGCGAGGAACACCTCCGCCACGGCGGCTCGAGCTGTGGTCAGGTCCGCGGGGGCGTCCAGGTCGCGGCCGAGGCGGAAGGCGATCTCCGTTTCAATCCTGGGCGCCATGAAGTCCGCGGTCTTCAGGCGGCTTCCGCTGGGCGAGATCATGTCGGCGAGGACGAATCCGGAGTCGGGCTCGCGGATGCCCATCTGCTGCTGCATGGCGAGCGAGGTCAGTCCGATCTTGTGGCCAGCGACGCGACCGCCTGCCAAGACCCGGTGCCTCACGTTGAGCCGCTGGATGCGGTACGCGTCCTCGAGGGTCAGGTCGGCGAAGCGGCGGGCCAGCGGTGTCACGGGAGTACGGCTGCGGGTCGCATCAGCCAGTTCTCCGGCCAGGACAACGAGGTTGGGGCGCTTCTCGTGGTGGGGCACGTCGGAGTTCAGCGGCTCGGCCATTCGTTGGTTCTCCTTCGCTGACCGTCGCGGAAGAAGGCAGTGGTGGGCATGTCAGTGACCAGGCGCGCTGGCGATGGCCAGCGCACACATGGCGATAGCGGCGACCACGGGGAACGCGAAGGCAGTGAGCCGCCGGGGCCAGTGGGGCCAGTGGGGCCAGTGGGGCCAGTGGGGCCAGTGGGGCCAGTGGGGCCAGTGACATGATCGGGTCACGGCGCGAGCTGAACGTTGTCCGCGGCCGTCGTCCACTCGATCCCGCCCTTGGGCCGAATGTGAGCGATCCGCACAGTCCCGTGACTATGCAGCTGGTGCGTCACGGCGACGAGGATGCCCTCAGCGCGCGAGGCGATGTCCCGGACGTTCTTGTTCAGCAGCGGGTGCTGTTCGTACCCGTCCGGATCAACCGGGTTCACGCCTTTGCCCTCCGACTGAGTTTCGGCAGAGGGCATGAGCCTGTCGCGGCCTCCGGTCTCGCGCAGACCCAGGGCCTGGCTTGGCGCGCCCGTCCTGGGAGCCGGCGGAATGTACGCTCGGCCGCTTGCACCCGGGGTCCTTCGGGGCAGTGCGGAGGCGGTCATGCGATCGCTCCTCTCATACCGGCAGAAGTGGGCCGCGGTTCCGGGACGCGACGCGGCCCACTGCCCAGGGGGAAGCCGCCGGATTTCTTCAGCCTCCGGAAGCGTGTGAACAGTGAACTCTCCGGCACGGAAAGTCAGTACGGTTGGACTGTCGCGAACTCGTTCAAGCCGTTCAAGATCGCTTTCGAGGAGCTGGAAGTGGTGGGGAACCGGACACCGAACAGCCGGTTAGCGGACGTCATCAACGAGGCGGGGGTGACGTACTACGCCCTGGCCAGGGAAATCCGCACCGTGGCGGCCGAGGCCGGGGTGAAGCTGAGCACCGGGCCGTCGGCGGTCGCGTACTGGGTTGCCGGCGGTACACCATCCGGACAGACGCCGTTCTTCATCGCCGAGGCTCTCACCCGAAGGATGAAACGGAAGGTGACGGTTATTGAGATCGGTCTAGGCTGCGCAGCCAGCGGGGAGGCCCTGAGCGTCGATCCGCTGGCCACCGCTGCCGACCTCGGGAGATTCGTGATGCTCCGACGAAGGGACTTCCTGAACTCCGCCTTCGCCGCTGCTGCCGTCGCTCTTCCCCTCAGCTACGACCATGAGGCCGTCGCCGCCACGCTCAAGGCCGCTGAGACCGGCGCCGGCGTCGGCGCCGAGGAGGTCACGACGGTCCGGATGCTCACCGAGACGTTCAGAAGCTCAGACGAGAAACTGGGCGGCGGCCATGGCCTGACCGCGGTCACCGCGTACCTGACCGACACCGTCACTCCCATGCTGACGGCACGTTTTGCGTCTGACGCCATCCGCAGGCAAGCCTTCGGAGCCGCTGCCCAGTTGGCGACGCTGATCGGCTGGAAACACCACGACCTTGGCCGCGAGGGAGTCGCGCAGCGGTACTACCTGCTCGGCTATCAGTTCGCCTGCGAGGCCGATCAGTATGGGCATGCGGCGTGGATGATGCGGGCCATGACCCATCAGTCGCTCGACCTGGGCCATCCCGAGGCGTGCGTGGAGCTGGCGGAGGAGGCCCTGAGCCGGGCGTCGGGAAAGGTCGACCGGCGCACGGAGGCACTGCTGCTGGTGACCTGCGCCAGGGCATACGGGACCAGCAAAGAAAGCGGGAAGGCAGCCCGGGCGCTGCTGGCGGCTGAGGACGCGGTCACGGATCTGCGGGACCCGGTGCTGTCCTTCGCCGCCGCCTCCGGACCTGTGGCAGCAACGGTCGCCTCGCACACGGGAAAGACGCTGACCGCAATGAAGGACTACGCGGCGGCCGAACGGCACTACCGTGCCGCACTGGCGGACCGCTCGCCGGACACTTATCAGCGCGGGCACGGCCTGACCATGGTCAACCTGGGGAAATCGGTGGCCTCACAGCACCGCCACGAGGAAGCCGTGGGCCTGTGGAGCCGGTCCCTGGACTTCATGGACGGCGTGGCCTCCGACCGCAGCCGGCAGGAGATCAAGACCATTCACTCGAGGGCTGCCGGGTACCGGCAGCGCGGCGTGGCCGGCGCCAGAAGCCTCGAACAGAAAGCGGCCGAGCTGCTGCGGCCTGAGCGCGAACGAACAGGAAGTGGACGCCATGAAGGTGGGCGTGGTGGTACTGACGATGGGCGACCGGCCCCAGGAACTCCTGACGCTTCTTGACTCGGTAGCGGCCCAGGAAGGCGCTCCCGCAACGGTCGTCGTGCTGGGACAGGGCGTGACGCTCCCCCTGCTCCCGGAAGGTGTCTTCGGCGTTGAACTGCCGGAGAACCTCGGCATCCCTGGCGGTCGGAACGCGGGCGTGAAGGCATTGCGTGAACACGGTGGCGTGGACGCCGTCGTGGTCTTGGACGACGACGGAATACTGCCGCGCACCGACACCCTCCACCTCGTCCGGGAAGCCTTCGCCCAGAACCCGCGCCTGGGAATCGTGAGCTTCCGAATCGTGGACGAGGAGGGGAACAGCCAGCGCAGGCACGTCCCGCGGCTCGGCGGCGCCGATCCGCATCTGTCCGGCCCGGTCACCACCTTCCCCGGCGGAGCCCACGCCATCCGCACGAGCGTCCTTGACCAGATCGGCGACTTCCCGGCTCAGTTCTTCTACGCCCACGAGGAAACCGACTTTGCCTGGCGCGCGCTGGATGCCGGATGGGAGATCGACTACCGGGCCGACATCGTCCTGCAACACCCGCGCACCGCAGCGTCCCGTCACGCCGTCTACTACCGCAACACCGGCCGCAACCGCGTCTGGCTCGCCAAACGTCACCTGCCCGCCGTCCTCGTGCCCGTCTACCTTGCGACGTGGGCGGCGTACACGATGGTGCAGCGGCCCCCACTGGCAGGGCTCAGGCAGTGGTGGGCCGGATTCTTCGAGGGCGTACGCGTGCCGTGTCCGCCTCGTCGCCCGATGCGGTGGCGCACGGTGTGGAGGATGACCCGGCTGGGCCGGCCGCCGGTGATCTGACTGCGAGTACGCCGAAGCCCCCGCTGGCCCGAAGCGTTCCGGGGTGAGGGCTTCGGAGCTCACCGTCGACACAGAGCTGAAAGCCGGTGGTGTCGCGGTGGGGACGACGTCGACCGAGACGACGCCGACCGCCCGCAGGAAGAGAACGCCGTGCGTGACCTTCACGTCCTCGGCAACCGACAGCTGACTGGGAACTCGGTTATCGGCTGCGGAGCCAGCGGGTGCGGTGGCACGCTGAACTGGGACGAAAGGTGGGGGTTCGTGCGGGGTGACAGGCGGCAAATTCAGACGGCGGTTCTGGGCGGCGCGGACTCGGAAGAGCCGCTGATGCTTCCTTTGGAAGCGATCGAGCTGGACGCCTTCCGCCAACAGCACGAGCACGACACGTTCTGGTGCGGGCTGCTGCTCGGAGGCTGTGGCGTGCGGCTGACCACGAAGCTGTACACCGATCGTGTGTGCCATTTCGCCCACGTCCCCGGTGCGGACGGGCTCTCGCATCGCTGTGGCCGCAGCGCTAGGGGTGTGGCCAGTGCCGACCACCTGTATGTGAAGTCCGCCACCCGGTCCTGGCTGCACGGCCGCGGGCAGGAAGCCAACTTCGACTTCGCCCGGCCGGATGGTGCGGCAATCGGGTCGGTGGTCGACATTCGGTTCCAGGAACGGGGGCTGCGCGTGCACCTGGACCATACGGTGGCGCCCGTGTGGGACGAGGACGGCGTGGAGCCGGTGCTCGGGGTGTCCGTGCCGGTGGACCGGGACACACTGATCCGGCGCTGGTACGTCCACCGGGTCCGTCTGGACAGCGAGGGCACCCTCCGGCGGGTGCGGATCGGCACGGAGGCGTTCGCGCGGCCCATCGAGTGGTTCGCCCTGGACGAGTGCGAGATGACGGAGCGAGGGCTCTCGACGCCGGCGGTGGAGCAGATCGTGCGCTCCCGCAGCACTCGTCCTGCCTCAACGTGGGGTGCGGGCAAGACGGTGAAGGCGCCGCCCGCGCAGGCGCGGGCCCAGACACTGCTGCGCAAGCTGGCCGAAGCCCGCCAGGTGGGCTCCGTGGTCGTCGTGACCCGGGTGTGCCGCGACCTGGCCGCTCTCACCGGGGTGGAAGCAGAACTCCAGGACCAGCTGTCAGCGGCCGTCGCGGAGGTGGAGCGCTGGCTGGAAGAACAGGCGCGAGCGCGGCAAGAGCTGTTCCGCGAACTGGAACGAGCCATCGCCGGGAAGGAAGTCGGCCAGGTCCGTCCTCTGCTGGTGCGAGCCAACGCCATCGCGAGCCACGACCGCACCGAAGCTGAGACGGTTGTCGTCAACGCCGCAGCCGAGTGTCTGGATGACTACGTGCGGCAGAGGAAAGCCGAGGTAGCAGCCGTGCGGGCCGCGCAGGAGGAGGAGCAGGCACGGGACGAAGCGGACCGTGTGAAGATGCTGCTGGCCGCTTTGGGAAGTCGCGGGATCGAGCAGCCACAGCGGGCGATGCACGAAATGGTGAAGGACCTCGTCTGCGCAGCGGCCGGAGCCGGAGCCTACGTCGATGCTCAGCAGCGCGAGCAGATCGAGCTCTGGAAGAGGCGTGCGGACGGCGCCGGGGCACTGGCGCAGATCGCCCGTCAGAAGAGAGCCTCAGCCCCGGCACGTGTGGCGCGGCCGAAGCGGATATCTCGGTTGTACGAACAGGTTGGGCGCCGCTCCTGGTTCAAAGAGCCCTGTCCCCGTTGCCAGGCCCCCAAGGGCAGGCACTGCTTCAACGACGACGACAGCGGCGGCAGAGACCGGCGGCCGCTCCCTCACGAGGAACGTCTTGAACTGATCATCAGCACCCGGAACGCACGCCCCCAACAGACCACCCAGCGATCGCCTTCGCAGCCACAGTCCCCCTCTCCCGTATGGCGGGTCATGGACGTCTCCTGTCCTGAGTGTGATGCTGAGCCCGGCTCGAAGTGCACGACCCCGGACGGCCGTCCGCACCAGCGCCGCATGACGCACTTTCGGCGCCGTTTCCCTTCGCCCTGACCCTGTGGCCTTGGGTGTCCCTACCGGGCGTTGTTGCCGGCATGGGGCTGGCGGACCGGGCAGCACCTGGCAACGAGAAGCAGGCGGGCCAGGTGGCGGAAGCGGCGTGCGAGTTCGCGGACACTGCCGCCAGGTACGGCTACAGTGCGGCCGCCGACGACGCCCGGGTCGCCATCGGTGGCCTTGGCTCTCCTGGCTTGTCAAGATCCCGATCAGCAACGAGGGGAGCGGGTGTGGCTGTGAGAACGGCGGGGCCGGATGCGGTGGTGCGCGGTGTCGAGGAGCTGTCCATCGAGGACGTTGAAGGGCTGTTGGGCTGGCTCTTCTCGCGCCTCGATGCCAAGGCACCCGGCACCTTGGCGACTGCGCAGTTCGCTGAGGGACGGGTACGCGAGCAGCTGGCACGGCGGGACGCCGAAACCGTGCCGGGCTGGTCGGTGCTGTCCGACCTGGCACAGGACTGGCACTTCCTGCGGCAGGTCGCGCGAGGGATCGCCAGCGGCGAACTACCGGACGACCGGACCGTGATCTGGAAGGGGACGCTCGACTACATCCCCCGAGACACGGGTGTGGGGGGCGACGGCCGCTTCAGAGACGATGCCGTGGGGATGAGGAAGTAGCCGGCCTGGTCCGTACCCCCGGGAGGAACCCGTGCCACACCCCCAGCCGCTCACCCCAGATGACAAGCTCGCCGACGCGAAGAAGCTGCTGAGCCTCCCGCGTATCGTCGTGATCTGCGGCTCCACCCGCTTCATGACCGAGATGAACGAGGCCGATCTGCGGGAAACCAAAGCCGGAAAGATCGTCGTCAAACCGGGCATCGACATGAAGTCGCCCCACGGACTCTGGTCCGATCCGGTCGAGGCCGCGGCGCTGAAGGTCCGGCTCGACGACCTGCACCGGGCGAAGATCCGGCTCGCCGATGAGGTGCTCGTGGTCGGCGACTACATCGGCGACAGCACCCGAGCCGAAATCGCCTACGCCCGGTCGCTCGGCCGGCCCGTGCGGTTCACGCACCCCGAAGTCGACCCCGACGCCTGACCGCACACGGCCGGCCGGAGCGCGGCCTGGTCGCCCCGGCCGCCGGCGGCAGCGTCCTGGCCCGGTGGGAGGCCATCCTCGCCGTGGCTGCGCCCGAACTCGCCGGGCACGTGAAGGCGGTGAAGTTCGACGCGGAGTCCGGCCGCCTGGAGGTCGCCCCCGACGCCCCGGCGTACGGCACAAAGGTCCGCTGGATCGCGCCGAAGCTGATCGCGGCCGCCAACGAGAAGGCGCCCGGTGCGAACGTACGGTTCCTGCACGTCCCTGGTGGGCAAGCCATCCGACCGCAAAACTGCTGGTGTGTTCCGCGCATCCGTTCCTAACGTTGAAGAGGCAGTCGGGCGAGCGAAGGCGGTGGCACGATGGCGAATGGTGTCTGGCACGAAGGGCTCCAGCAGGTCCTCGCACTCGATCAGGCTGATCTCGGCCTGCCAGAGCATCTGCAGCACCTGGCGCCCGACGTCATCGAAGCGCTGCTGCGGCCCATCGCCGGGCGCGACCGGACCCTTCTTCAGTGCGT
Organism: Streptomyces sp. NPDC056503; assembly: GCF_042794995.1. NCBI lineage: Bacteria > Bacillati > Actinomycetota > Actinomycetes > Kitasatosporales > Streptomycetaceae > Streptomyces > Streptomyces sp. NPDC056503. The sequence goes on along the minus strand of NZ_JBHTST010000153.1, from coordinate 3,609 downwards.
CGAAAGCCAGGCCGGCCGCGTCTGCAAGGCGGAGCTGAACGGTGTGCAGAGCCGCTTCATGTACCTCCGCAAGCACCGCAGCCCCGATCAGCAGGTACGGCTGCGCGCCATTCACCTGCCGACCACGCACACAGTGACCGCGGAGGAGAACGACCAACGGGAGGCGATGAAAGAGTTCGTCGCCCGCACCTGCGATACAGCCGGCCTGCACTACAGCGTCGGCGCGTCCACCAGGTCCCGGACGGCCAAGCCCGACGTAACAGTGACCAGCGCTGGCGGGGTCGGCCTGGGATGCGAAGCGCAGTACTCCAACGCCAGCCCCGACCTAGTGCTCCGCCGCTCCCGGACACACGCCGGTGCGGGGCTGACCGCCAATTGGATCACCGACAACGACACCTTTCACCTCGTCGACCGCGCGAACTGGATGCTGACCCGGCCCGCCACCTGGCGGGAGATCAGCAACGCCGGCGACCTCCCGCTCATGGGCGGGTACCGCGTCCTCGCCGAATGGAACTGCACTGCGGCGGCGGAGCGCCCCTGCCCCGACGGCCTGGTGAAGACTGGCTGCGGCCGCGTGCACCTGGAATGGGACACCCCCCGCCGTCTGGACGACGAAGGAACGGGCTGGACGGGATGGAGGGGAAACCGCCGGGCCGTCACCGTCGGCCGGGCGCTGGTCGGGGCGGCCACCGGTGCGGTCGTTCCCCTCTTCATTCCCTCCCGGCGAGACGCCCGCACCGGTGCCTACATGTGGGTACCGGCAAAGGACCGGGACACCTGGGCCGAGTACCGGCCCACCGAAGGTGCTCCGGCAGACAACAGCGAGCCCTCCGAAGAGATCCATTTCTCTGGCAAGGAAGCCGACTTGAGCTGCCGGTTCGGCGAGGAAGACCGGACACTGGGTACGGCACTGCCGCGCCGCGGGCTTGTACAGCTCTCGATCACCGTCGACAGGCCGACGTCGCCTGCACCCACATCCACAGCCCGATCCGCAAGGCCGTCCCGGCCTGTCGCTCCCTACATCGCCAGGCCCCGCCCGGGGGAGTGCGAGATTGGTACCCCCCGTTGCGGACAGGCCGCTCGTCTGTATGCCGGAGGATGGCGATGCGACACACATCGCCCGTAGAGCACGGCGGTGCAGGACGGCCTTCTGCGTAGTGAGACTGAGCTCGTCACCTCGTCAGTCAACCACTACAGCTGCGAGAGCGTCGACCGCGTCCCCGGGCCCTGCTGCTCCGTTGTGCCCTGGTTCCTCGCGGGTATCAGCATCCATCTCACACTCGCTCCCGCCGACGACCAGTCTCCCGTCCTGCTTTTCCCGCGCGAGGAGCTCGCCGCCGAAACCATCCCGTCCTCGTCCGTCTTCGCGCCCCGCTGTCGTCCTGGCAGTGAGCCTTTTCCAACCTGGCGGTCCGGCGAGTTGATCATGCCCGTCGGAGCGTTCGCGCCACGGTGACCCGGCTGTGGACCTGCTGTTCTCGGGCCCACAGCCGGCTGGCATGTCACTCACCAACACACCCTTGACCAGCACAGACGTGAGGTTGGAAAAGGCTCAGTGCAGTTGCTCTCGAAGGAAAGGACCTCTTCGGCGCTGGCCTCAGGAGACCTTGTAGCAGGTGGTCCGTACCTCGGAGCCGGTGCCGTCCTTCGGCCGTGCCCACCAGGCCCAGGCGTCGGGGCCGCAGACCGCCCGGCTGCGGGCCTGGGTGGCGTCGTCGTCCGCGCCGGGCGCGATCCGGTGCTGGCCCAGGATGCGGGCGTCGTGGGAGCCGGAGCAGGGGACGGTCACCACCTGACGGCTGCTGAGCTGTCCGGTGGCGAAGTCGACGCAGCCGCCCTTGCGGACCTCGCCGATGTCCCGCACGGTGTCCGCTGCCTTCAGCACCCGGCCGGCGGCGGCCGGGAATGGTGCGGCGGACCCGTACCCGGAGAGGGAGAGGTCCATGGTGAGGGTGGTGAAGTCCGCCAGGTCGCCGTCTTTGCGGAAGGCGTCCTTCACCGTGATCCCGGCCCGGGTGATCCGGCCCTGGGCGTCCACCTCGACGGTGAGCGGGATGGGCGGGCGCCGGCTCGCGCTCGGACCGGACAGGACGATGTGGGGGTGCAGATTGGACGGGAAGAGCACGGACAGCGCGCTGTCGGACAGCTCCGCCCGGTAGGCGCGGCCGCCGGCCGGCGTCTGCCGGTGCGAGGTGGCCTTTCCGGCCGTCAGCGCCTCCAGGAGGGTGCCGCCGACCGGGGACTCGCTGCCGCGCATGAACTCCAGGGGATCGTTGTCCGTGAACCTGCTGGAGCCGCTGGAGGTGTCCACGGGGGCATAGTCGATCCAGTACGGGGAGGAGGCCGCACGGTAGCGGATCCGCTGGCGGTCGACCAGATAGGTGCCGGAGGTCTCGCCGTCCTCACGCGCGGGGGTGACGCCGAGGACGGCGGTGCGCGCCTTTCCCGAGGTCTTGGCGGGGAGGTCCCAGGAGACCTGGGCGTGGCCGCGGTCGCCGGCGAAGTCCAGCCCGCCGGTCGTGGTCCGGACGATGCTGCCCTTCCTTCCCGTGAAGGTCAGCTTCTGGGCGAAGTGCACCGTGGCCGCCTTCTGCGTCTCGCGCACCGCGAGGAAGGCCTGCCGTTCCGTCTTCTGCCCGAAGACCGGGTGAGCGGCGGCCGCCGACGGGGACGGTGGTGCGGCGTCCTGCCCGCCGGCCGAACAGGCGGTGAGCGCAAGGGAGACGGCGGCGAGGACAGCGGCGGAGCGGACGATTCTCGTGGGCATGTTCCGATGACGGTCACGCGGGGTGGATGGTTGCCCGCCGCGCGGTCACGAAACGATCACCACCGCCTCGCCTCGGGGATGGCTCACGGGAGGATCTTGTCCTGAGGGACTGCCCGGCGACACTGGTCGGCCCGCGAGGCGGGCGACTCCCGCTGGAGAGCCGGCCCCGACACCATGCATTCAAGTTCTGCAGCAGGATCCGTTCTTGAAAACTCCACAGAAATGATTAACAACAAAATTGCCATCGCAGCCGAACTTGCCGCGATGGCAATCATGAACGGTCTATTCTATTTTTTCACCTTGTTCATTCCCGATGGAATTCTACATAAAGGGAGAATTCCACTCGGAGAGGTCATAGGCAAGCGTCACCTGAAGCGACCGCTCCACGGAGTCCACGGGATGTATTTCTTTTTCGGATATCCGAAGGTTCGGTTAAACGGGCGGGCGTACAGGTAGTTGTAGCTGTACCGTCCGAGGTGCCTCACCACGTTTCTCCCGTACCAGTGGGTGTCAGAATAGACGGAAACCGAGGCCGCACTCCAGATGCAGCCACCAACACCTCGGAAGGTGCGGCACTTTCGCAGGTTGCGCATCCTCCACGCCTTCCTGCCTGCTCCGAGAACTCGTCCAGCGCCAGATACCCCAAACCCGAACATCACTGCAGAGTGGAACATGTCGGCCCTAGCGTGCTTACGACGGTAGGAGCGCCACTTTCGAACCCACTTAGCGGGGTTGTACCAGGATTTTCCGGTGAGGTCGTATTGGTTGATGGGGTCGCCGGGGTAGCCGTAGGCGTTGGCGCCGCCGCCGTAGATGGGGTCTGCGGTGAGGAAGCGGCCGGT
>NZ_JBHTST010000152.1:0-19994 GCF_042794995.1 Streptomyces sp. NPDC056503 | reverse complement strand
GGGTAGCGCGCCACCGAGATCCACCGCCGTGACAGCCCTTTGGAGGCCTCGTGTCCCTCGTCCATCCCGTCGTGACCACCGCTCCGCGCAGCGGGCTCCGGATGTTCCAGGAGCACCTCGCCGCGGGCGGGGGACCGAGGCAGCCGATCGAGACACTGCTGGGGATACGTCCGGTCGACGTGTCCCCCGGCCGGGCCGTGGTTGAACTGACCGCGAGCCCGGACCACCACAACGGTGCCGGCATCCTCCACGGCGGGATGTACGCGACGGTGCTCGACAACGCCTGCGCCGCGGCCTGCTACACCACCGTTCCGGCCGGGACCCGCATCGTCACGACCGATCTCACCGTGAAGTTCCTGCGCTCCGCGACGGGCGAGAGCGGTGTGCTGAGGTGTGAGGCGGAGGTGGTCAACCGGGGCCGACGCAACGTGCTGGTGCAGGCCGGGATGACGGATCGGGCGGGACGGCTTCTCGCTCACGCGACCTGCACGATCATGATCGTCGGCTGAGCGGGGCGGCCCCGGACAGCCGTCCTGCTTCCGAGCCCGGCGCCACGCGGCGCCGGGCTCAGGCGCGTGTCGGCTCCTGGATCCCCAGGACCGCCAGTCCGAGTTCCGCCAGGGCCGCGGCGGCGTCGGGACGGGCCGTGTTCTCGGGGCGCCGCGGCAGCAGGTGGAGCAAGGTGAGCGCGGCGTGGACGGTGACACGGGCCTCGGCCACGTCCAGCTCCGGCCGGCAGTCCCGCAGCAGGGTCACCCACTCGGCGACGTAGTCCACCTGGGAGCGGTGCATCGCCTCCTGGTGGGCGGCGGGGAAATGCGCGAGTTCGCTGACCAGCAGCATGGCCCCGGCGCCGTGATCGAGCACGGTGGACCTGGCGTGACTGCGCAGCAGCCGTCCCAGGGCCTCTCCGGGCGTCGTGCTCTCCGCCAGGTCCCGGACCAGCGCGGCCCATTTCGCTTCCGAGGCACGGTGGAGCACGGCGGCGAGCAGTTCCCCCTTGCCGGCGGGGAACTGGTGGTAGACGGAGAGGCGCGAGATGCCGACCACCGCGCCGATGTCCTCCATGCTCACCGACTGGAAGCCGCGCTCGGCGAAGAGCGGGACGGCGGCGGCGAGCAGCGCCTCACGGCGGGACGCGGGAGTCAGCCCCGGGGCCGTCCCCGACCGGCGACCGAGCGCGGATCCGGTGGGAGGCGACGGCAGACGCGTCCCGCAGACCGCTTCGGCGAGGGTTTGGAGCAGGTCCTCGTAACGGCGGCGCGGAAGTTCGGTGCGGTGGTACGAGGGGCTGGCGAGCACGGCGACGGTGGCCCAGCCGAGCAGGGAGGCGTCATGCGGGGAGAGCTCCGGCCGGACGACGCGAAGCGCCTCGGCCACCGCGGCGGCGAGCTGTGCGTGTCGCTCCCGTACCTCCTCCTGGTGCACAGCAGAGAGGTGGCGGGTCTCGCGGTCCCAGACGACCGGGTACGACCGGTGGTCGAGCGAGAACGAAGCGATGGTGCGGGTCAGGGATGCGAGGTCGTCGGCCCCGGCCATGGCCTGGAGAAGCTGCTCGGTGCTGTCGAGCAGGGCGACGCCCAGCAGTTCCTGCTTGCCTCGGAAATGGCGGTAGAGCCCCCCGGCCGTGATGCCCACGGCCGAGGCGATGTCCTCCATGCCGGTCACCTGGTAGCCGGAATCGTGGAAGCAGTCCATGGCAGCGGCGATGATCAGGGCCCTGCGGTTGCGCGGGCGTCGGGTCGGACCGCTGTTCGTCGTGCTCACGTCGCACATCCTAGGTCCGGGAGGGTCGGCCGGGCCGAAGAGGGCAGGCGTGCGTCAGCCCTCGCACCGGCCGTCAGGGGCGTACGGGGCGAGGGTGACACGTGCCCGGAGGGCCGGCGCATGCGAGGTACGCCGGCGACGCTACCGGTCCGCGGCGTCGGCGAGCTTGGCCGCGTCACGGTCGGGGTCGACCAGGACGAGCGCGACCACGGCTCCGACGATCATGACGACGCCGAGGAGCAGGAATCCGGATCCGTACCCGTCCGCGGCGTCGGCTCCGACGTCGACCAGGTGGCCCATCACCAGCGGCGCGATCACACCCGCCAGGCTGTAGAAGGCGGTGATGACGCCGAGGACCACGCCCCGCTGCCCCGCCGGGGACACGTCGCTGATCGCGGCGAAAGTGGCGCCGAACCCGGCCGCGTTGAGGCTGGAACCGAGGACGAGGAGCACCATCTGCAGGGGACCGGCGTCCATCCCGGCGAAGGCGGCCGTGGCCACCCCGGAGGCGAGTACGAGGGAGGCGCCCAGGACGCCCCGGGTGACGCGGTTGCTCATGCCCCTCTTGGTCATGCGTCCGGAGATCCAGCCGATGAGGATCACCGCGACGGCACCTCCCAGGTAGGGCAGGGACACCAGCGTGCCGGCGGTCCCGGCGCTGTACCCGAGGCCCTCGCGCAGGTACAGCGGCAGCCAGCCGACCTTCACCGACGTGTTCGCGTACGCGACGAAGAACAGCACCATGATGCCGACGACCGTTCCGGTGCCGAAGACCCGGCGCAGCGGTACCCGGTCGGGCAGCCGAGCGGAGGAGGCGTCGTGACCGCCGCCGACCGCCTCCGGCCCCTCCCGGCCGGCGAACAGCCAGAGCGCGGCCGCGAAGGCGCCGACCGCGGCCAGCGCGCCGAACGCCATGTGCCAGGAGTGGTTGGTGATGACCCAGGTGAGCGCGGGAGCCGCGATCACGGGGCCGAGGGCGGCGCCCGACACGATGACGGAACTCGGCAGAGCCCGCTTGGCCGCCGGGAACCACGAGTGGGCGATGTACATGGCGAGCGCCGTCGTCGGCCCTTCGGCGAAGCCGAGCACCACGCGCGAGGCGACCACGACGCCGAAGCCGACCTGCCACGTCAGCGGGAGCAGGCTGACCGCCCACAGGACCGCGATGCCGAAGAGGAGCCAGCGTGCCTGGAACCTGCGGGTCAGCGCGCCGCCCAGGACTCCGCCCACCACGAAGGGGAGGAAGAAGACCGACGTCAGCAGGCCGAACTCGGAGGAGGAGAGCCCGAGGTCCCGCTTCATCTCGACGCCGGCGAGGCCGACGACCGCCTTGTCCGCGTAGTTGACCACCAGCAGAAGAAGCAGGAGACCGAGAACCGGCCAAGCGCGCCTGCGCTCGACGCCGTGGGTCGAATCGATCTCTGGCGTGGACCTGAGGAGCCTGTCCTCGTTGATGGCCATGACACTCCTTCGGTGGGTGGTGCGAGTACGGCGGAGTGAATCATCGATAGCTGTGCTGTACAAGCAGATGGAGGATTGAGGCGGAGAAGTGCCGTTGGATCGGGCATCTACCTGTAGTCAGTGAATGATGATTCGTATGAAAATCAAGACGCCGTGGTGTGCCACCCCCTGGGCGTGGGGCGGCGCACCACGGCGGGTCGAGCCCCCGTGCTTCCTCGACGTCAGTTGTTTCGCAGGCTCTTGGCGTGCGATCCCGGGATCTCCGAGTCGGGCCTGGCGGGCAGGTGGGCCGTGGCGGCGGCCAGCTCCTCCACCGTCCAGCGCTTGTCGCTCTCGAGCTGCTCCGCGACGTGCCAGCCCTTGTACAGGCCGACCTGTCCGCCCATCACGCGGAAGACCTGGCCCGAGAAGGCGCAGTTCTCGGCGGCCAGCATGGCGACCAGCGGCGAGATGTTGGCCGGGTCCCAGACATCGAAGGCGTCGTCCTTCGTGGAGGCCATCACGTCGCCCAGGCCGGGGGCGGCCTCGGTGAGCCGGGTCCGCGCCACCGGCGCGATGCAGTTCGCCCGCACGTGGTACCGCTCCAGCTCCTTGGATGCCACGACCGTCATCGCGGCGATGCCCGCCTTGGCAGACGCGTAATTCACCTGTCCAGGGTTTCCGTGCAGCCCCGAACCGGAGGAGGTGTTGATGATCGCGCGGTCGGTCCGGACGCCGGCCTTCGCCAGGGCGCGCCAGTACTCGGCGGTGTGCCGGGTGACCGCGAAGGTGCCCTTGAGGTGGACGTTCACGACGAGGTCGAACTCGTCCTCGCTCATGTTGACCAGGACCCGGTCACGCAGGATGCCGGCGTTGTTCACGAGGATGTGCAGGTCGCCGAAGGTCTCGACGGCCGTCTCGACCAGCCTCCTGGCTCCCGCCCAGTCGCTGACGCTGTCCGTGTTGGCCACGGCTTCTCCGCCGAGCGCCTTGATCTCGTCGACCACCGCCTGTGCCGCGCTCACGTCGGCGCCGGCGCCGTCCGGGGCCGCGCCGAGGTCGTTGACGACGACCTTGGCGCCCTCCCGGGCGAAGAGGAGCGCGTGCTCGCGGCCCACGCCGCGACCCGCACCGGTGATGACGGCTACACGTCCTTCGAGGGTTCCCATCGAGAGACCTCCTAGCTTCTGTGCCACCGCGTCGTGCGGTGGGACACGTGGTTTCGGCCCGCGCAGGCCCGCCCGCCGAACACGGTAGGTGGAACGCCGCTCGAAGTGAATGCGTGATTTACTTAGAGGGGTGATAAGGAGAATCTATGGACCGGCGTCACTTCACCTACTTCCTGGCCGTCGTGGAGTCCGGGAGCATCTCCGAAGCCGCCCGGCAGATGCACATCAGCCAGCCCGCGGTCTCTCAGTCGATCAAGGAACTGGAGCGCGACCTGCGCACCCAGCTCTTCAGACGCGGGCCGCGGCTCACGCTCACCCCGGCCGGCCGGGCCCTGGTGGGACCGGCCCGGCGGACCCTGCGCTCCTTCGAGGCCGCGCACGCCGCCGTGGAGGAGGTCGACCACCTGGCCACCGGCCGTCTCGACCTCGCCGTGGTGCAGGGCTTCGCCGTCGATCCGGTCGTGCCCTTGGTCACACGCTTCCAGTCGCGGCACCCCGGCGTGCAGGTCGGTGTCCACGAGACCGTCTCCGGCTCCGACGGCTTCGAGGCTCTTCGCAGAGCCGAAGCGGAGCTCCTGGTCAGCGACTATCCGGCGCCGTATCCCAAGCACGAGGCCGTGCAGATCGGGGTGCAGGAACTCTGGGCGGTCTTCCCTCCGCAGACGGACGGCCTCCCCGACCGGCCACTGAGAGTCGCCGAGCTGATGGAGCACGGATTCGTCCTGGGGCTACCTCGCCACTCGGAGCTTCGCGTATGGTTCGCTGCGGTTGCGGCAGCCGAGCGGCTGCCCCCGCCCACCGTCGTCGTGGAAACCGCGCACCGCGACGCCATCGTTCCGCTCGTTCTGGCCGGAGCAGGCCTGACCCTGCTGCCCGCGCCCGCGGCCCGGGCCGCCAAGCGCCTCGGCGCTCAGATCCGGCCGCTCGCCTTCACCTTTCCCCGCCCCTGTTTCCTCTACCACCGTCGTGGCCCCCTGTCGCCCGCCGCTCTGGCCTTCGTCTCGATGGCCGTGGCAGCGGCGCCCCCGGGAGCCGGCCGCTCCGGTGCCCGAGAGGCGATGCAGGAGGACGGGTGACTTCACCTGCCTGAGGAGTGCCATGACCGCGACAGCGGATGTCGGTGTCATCAGTTACGGGGTTCATCTGCCGGCCTGGCGGCTGAACCGCAAGGAGATAGGCCGTGCTCTCGGCTCCGGCGGAGGCAAGGGCACCCGTGCGGTCGCCTCCTTCGACGAGGACACCACGTCGATGGGTGTCGAGGCCGCCCGACGGGCGCTGGCCGGAGCGCCCGCCGAGCCGCGCACCCTGGTGTTCGCCACCGCCCATCCGGCATACGCGGACAAGACCAACGCGACCACCGTGCACGCCGCCCTCGGTCTGGACCGCTCGGTCCCCGCCTACGACTTCGCGGGCGCCGCCCGCTCCGGTGTCGGCGCTCTCCTCGCCGCCGCGGACTCGGCGGCGGCCGGCCGGCCGGCCCTGGCCGTGCTCTCCGACATCCGCACCGGTCTGCCCGGTTCGGCCGAGGAGCGCGACGGTGGCGACGCCGCGGCCGCCGTGCAGTTCGGGTCCGGTGACGACGTGGTGGCCGCGCTGATCGGCCGCGGCTCGGCGTCCGCCGAGTTCCTGGAGCGCTGGCGCATCCCGGGCGACTCCTCCAGCCGGATCTGGGAGGAGCGTTTCGCGGAGGGCTCCTACAAGGAGCTGGCCCACGACGCGGTGGAAGCCGCCCTGAAGGACGCGGGCCTGACCCTGGCCGAGGTCGACAAGGTCGCGGTCGGCGGACTGCACCTGAGGGCCGTCCGGGCCGTCGCCAGGACACTCGGCCGTGGCGCCACCGTCGTGGACGATCTGGCCTTCGCCATCGGGGCCACCGGCACCGCGCAGCCGGGTGTGCTGCTGGCCGCCGCGCTGGACGAGGCCGCCGCGGGCGAGACCGTCCTGCTGGTGGCGCTGGGGGACGGGGCCGACGCGCTGGTCTTCCGTACCACGGAGGCCCTGCCCGCCCTCCGGGAGCGCCGCACCGGACCGTCCGTCGCCCGACAGGCCGTCGCCGGCTGGGAGGTGACGTACCAGAAGTTCCTGACCTGGCGCGGTCTCCTCAAGCGTGAGGCTCCCCGCCGACCGGATCCGGACCGTCCCGCCGGCCCGCCCGCGTACCGGAACGCCGACTGGAAGTTCGGCCTGGCCGGATCCCGCTGCACCGAGTGCGACACCCGCCATCTGCCGGCCGCCCGCGTATGCATCAACTGCAAGGCCGTCGACCGGATGGTCGGCGACCGGGTCGCCGAGGTGCCGGCGGTCATCGCCACCTTCCAGGCCGACCTGCTCGCCTACACGCTGAACCCGCCGCTGATCGCTGCCGCGCTGAACTTCGAGGGGGGCGGCCGGTTCATCGCGGAGGTCACCGACGCCGACCCCGCGGCACTGAAGATCGGCGACGCGGTGGAGATGACCTTCCGCCGCCTCTACAGCACCGCCGACGGCGTCCACAACTACTTCTGGAAGGCCCGGCCCGTCCAGGCCGCCGACCGAGCCGCCACCGCCCAGACCGACGAGGAGAACTGACCATGGCTTCGCACGGTATCCGCGACAAGGTCGCGATCGTCGGCATGGGCTGCACGCCCTTCGCCGAGCACTGGAACAAGAGCACCGAGGACCTGCTCGTCGACTCCAGCCAGGAAGCCCTCGCCTCCGCCGGCGTCGCCCTCGACGACGTGGACGCCTTCTGGTTCGGCACCATGAGCTCGGGCTTCTCCGGACAGGTGCTCTCCCGCGCACTCAAGATCGACTACAAGCCGGTCACGCGCGTCGAGAACCTGTGCGCCACCGGCTCGGAAGCCTTCCGCAACGCCTGCTACGCCGTGGCGTCCGGCGCCGTCGACGTCGCCATGGCCATCGGCGTGGAGAAGCTCAAGGACTCCGGCTACTCCGGTCTGGTCCGCCAGGACGCCGCGCACGACGGCACCAAGACCCCGATCACCGCCCCGGCCTCCTTCGGTCTCCTCGCCCCGGCCTACGCGAACGCGCACGGCCTCGACGACGAGACCCTCAAGGAGGTCCTCACCAGGATCTCCTGGAAGAACCACCACAACGGCGCCCGCAACAAGCGCGCCCAGTTCCAGACCGAACTGCCGATGGAGACCATCCGCAACAGCCCGAAGATCGCGGGCATGCTCGGCATCCACGACTGCTCCGGCGTCTCCGACGGATCGGCGGCGGCGATCATCGTCCGCGCCGAGGACGCCCACCGCTACACCGACAAGCCGCTGTACGTGAAGGCGCTGTCGATGGTCGCCGGTCCCGGCGCGGGCCCGATGGACCCGACGTACGACTACACCTCCTTCCGCGAGGTCGTCGCGTGTGCCGAGGCCGCCTACCAGCAGGCGGGCGTCACCGACCCGCGCGCCGAGATCGCGCTGGCCGAGGTGCACGACTGCTTCACCCCGACGGAGCTCGTCCTCATGGAGGACCTCGGGTTCAGCAAGCGCGGCCAGGGCTGGCGGGACGTCCTCGACGGCGTCTTCGACCTCACCGGCGACCTCGCGGTCAACCCCGACGGCGGCCTCAAGAGCTTCGGCCACCCGATCGGCGCCACCGGCCTCCGGATGCTCTTCGAATGCTGGCTGCAGCTGCGCCAGGAAGCCCCGGCCGAACGCCAGCTGGCGAGCATCACCAGCGGCGAGCGCACACTCGGTCTCACCCACAACCTCGGCGGACACCCCGGTGACTGCGTGAGCTTCATCTCCGTGGTCGGCTCCGAGCCCTCCGCCTGATCCACGGCGGTCCCGCCGCCCCGCCCACCTCCCCCGAGGAGTAGGTACCCCATGCTGCGTTCCCTGTACGAGCAGGACCACGAGGACTTCCGCAAGGTCGTCCGCACGTTCCTGGAGAAGGAGATCGCCCCCCACTTCGAGGAGTGGGAGGCGGCCGGGATCGTCCCCAAGGACGTCTACCGCCGCTGCGGCGAGGTCGGTCTGGCCGGCCTCGCCGTCCCCGAGCAGTACGGCGGCGGCGGGGTCGACGACTTCCGCTTCACCGCCGTCGTCATCGAGGAGATCTTCCGCGCCCGTGTCGGCCTGGGCTCCCTGCCCCTGCACACCGGCGTCGTCACGCCCTACTTCCTGCACCTGGCGGACGAGGAGCAGAAGCGGCGCTGGCTGCCCGGCATCGCCGCGGGCCGCACGATGGCCTCCATCGCGATGACCGAGCCCGGCACCGGATCCGACCTGTCCGGCATGGTCACCAACGCCGTCCGGGACGGCGACGACTGGATCCTGAACGGCGCCAAGACCTTCATCACCGGAGGCATCAACGCCGACCTCGTGGTGGTGGCCTGCCGCACCTCCCGGGGCGAGGACCGGCGGGACGGCCTCAGTCTCCTCGTCGTCGAGGACGGCATGCCCGGCTTCACCAAGGGCCGCAAGCTCGACAAGCTCGGCACCCGTTCCGTCGACACCGCCGAGCTGTTCTTCGACAACGTACGCGTGCCCGCCTCGCACATGCTCGGCGAGGAGGGGAAGGGCTTCAGCCATCTGACCCTCAACCTGGTCTCGGAACGGCTCACCCAGTCCGTCCAGTCGCTGGCCGCCGCACGGGCCGCCGTCGAACTCGCCGTGGAGTACACCCGTGAGCGGCAGGTCTTCGGCAGGCCCGTCGCCTCCTTCCAGAACACCAAGTTCGTGCTCGCCGAGTGCGCGACCGAGCTGGAAGCCGGTCAGGCCATGGTCGACCACGCGATCGTCGAGTACGGCGCCGGCCGACTGACCGTCCCGCAGGTCTGCACGGTCAAGCTGTTCACCAGCGAGACGGCGAACCGGATCATCGACAAGTGCCTCCAGCTGCACGGCGGTTACGGCTACATGCTGGAGTACCCCATCGCCCGGCTCTACGCCGACATCCGGGTCGCCCGGATCGCCGCCGGCTCCAGCGAGATCATGAAGACCGTCATCGCGAAGTCGCTCGGCCTGTGACCGGGGCATCCACATGACCACGCCGACGCGCCCGAGCATCGCCGACCTCTTCCGGTCCGTGGCCCACGCGGTCCCGGAGCGGGAGGCGATCGTGCACCGTTCCCTGCGCCGCACCTACGCCGAGCTGTACGACCGGGTCGAACGCCTGGCCGGGCTGCTCGCCGCCCGCGGCCTGGGCGCCCACCGGGAGCGGGCCGAGCTCCAGGCCCACGAATCCGGCCAGGACCACCTCGCCCTGCTGCTCCACAACGGGCCCGAGTACGCCGAGGCGTGCCTCGGGGCCTTCGCCGCCCGGGTCGCCCCCTTCAACGTCAACTACCGCTACACGTCGGTCGAGTGGGAAAATCTTTTCGGTGACGCCCGCCCGGCGGTGGTCGTCTACCACGCGGCCTTCGCCCCTGCCCTCGGGCGGGTTCTCGACCGTCTCGTCGACGTGCCCCTGCTGCTCCAGGTCGCCGACGACTCCGGCAACACGCTGCTGCCCGGCGCCCTCGACTACGAGGAGGCCCTGGCGGCGGCCCCCGGAGAGTGGTCCGCCCCCGGCACCACCCCGGACGACCTCTGCATCATCTACACCGGCGGCACCACCGGCATGCCGAAGGGCACCCTGTGGAGCCAGCACGGCATCTGGCGTGCCACGCTCGGCGGCGCCGCCTTCCCGGAGGACGTCACCGCCGAGTCCGTGGCGCTCACCGCCGCGGCCGCGCCCGGCCGACGGGTACTGGGCGCCGCACCGTTCATGCACGGAGCCGGCGGCTGGCAGCTCCTGGCCACCCTGCTCGGCGGCGGCCTGATCGCGGTCCCCGACGTGGTGCACCGCCTGGACGCCGCCGACGTGTGCGCGCTGATCGAGCGCGAACGACTGGAGACCTGCGCCCTGGTCGGCGAGGCGTTCGCACGGCCTGTCGCCGACGAGCTGGAACGCGGGTCGTACGACCTGTCGTCGGTGAACGCCCTCGTCGTCGGCGGCGGTGCCACCAGCCCGGGAACCAAGGAGCGCCTGCTGGCCGCCCTCGGCGACCGGGCGACGCTCTCCGACGGCGCGGGCTCGACCGAGACCGGCCGCATCATCCAGGCCGATCTGGTCCTCGGGGAGAAGGCCGAGCCAGGCGTCTTCGCCCTGTCGCCCCGGGCCCGCGTCATCGACCACGCCCGCAGCCGGGAACTGAAGCCCGGGGAGGGGGGGATCGGCTGGCTCGCGGCCCACGAACCCCTGCCCTTCGGGTACCTGGGCGACCCGGTCAAGACCGCGGCCACCTTCCCCGTGGTCGCAGGACGGCGCATGGCCGTCCCCGGCGACCTGGCCGAACTGCGCGCCGACGGCCGACTGGTTCTGCGCGGTCGGGCCGCCACGACCATCAACTCCGGCGGAGAGAAGATCTTCGCCGAGGAGGTGGAACGGGCCCTCTTCACCCACCCCGCCGTGCGCGACGTCCTGGTCCTCGGCCGTCCCAGCGAACGCTGGGGCGAAGAGGTCGTCGCCCTCGTCCTGCTCGAGGCCGAGGCGGGCGACGACCAGCTGAGAGAACGGGCCGCGCGGCAGATCGCCCGCTACAAGCTGCCCAAGGAGTTCGTCCGGGTCCCGGAGATCCGCCGTTCCCCGGCCGGAAAGGCCGACTACGCGTGGGCACGGTCCGTCGTCGGGACCGTCGCGAAAGGAAAGACATGACATCACTGTTCGGACTTGATCCCGGCGCGCTCCCCCCGGAGACCCGCCGACTGCGCCAGGAGGTCCGTGACTTCCTCGCCGCCGAGCTGGCCTCCGGCGGCTTCACCCCGGTCAGCGACAGCTGGGTCATCGGCACCGACCCGGCGTTCAGCCGGAAGCTGGGTGCCCGCGGCTGGCTGGGCATGGCGATCCCCAAGCGGTACGGCGGCGCCGACCGCAGCCCGCTGGAGCGCTTCGTCGTCATCGAGGAACTGCTCGCGGCCGGCGCCCCGGTCAGCGCCCACTGGGTCGCCGACCGCCAGGCCGCACCCGGGCTCCTCCACCACGGCACGGAGGAACAGAGGAAGCGCTACCTTCCCGGGATCGCCGCCGGTGAGTGCCACTTCGCCATCGGCCTCTCGGAACCGGACTCCGGCTCCGACCTGGCGTCGGTGCGCACGAAGGCGACCCGCACCGACGGCGGCTGGCTGATCGACGGCACCAAGATCTGGACCAGCGGTGCCCACCTGTCCCACGCGATCGTGGCCCTGGTGCGCACCGGTCCCGCGGGCGAAAGCCGTCACGAGGGTCTGAGCCAGATGATCGTGCCGCTTCCCACCGACGGCGTGGAGATCCGCCCGATCCGCTCGCTCAACGGCGCCCACCACTTCAACGAGGTCCTCTTCACCAACGCCTTCGTCCCCGACGACCTGGTGCTCGGCACCATCGGCGACGGTTGGCGGCAGGTCACCAGCGAGCTGGCGTACGAGCGCAGCGGTCCGGAGCGGATGCTGAGCACCGCCCTGCTGCTGCGCCTGCTCGCGGCGCGCGAGGACGCCGACCCCCGCACGATCGGACGGCTCACCGCCCGGCTGTGGTCGCTGCGCCAGGCGTCGATAGCGATCGCCGTCCAGCTCAGCAAGGGCTCCGCGCCCGAGGTCGCCGCCGCCGTCGTCAAGGACCTCGGCACGCTCTTCGAGCGCGAGGTCGTCGACGCCGCCCGGGAGACCGGCGTGGAGCCCGACCTGACCTCGCCCGACCTGTTCACCCGCATCCTCGCCGAGTCGGTCGTCCAGGCACCCACCAACACCCTGCGCGGTGGTACCAACGAAATCCTGCGCGGAGTCATCGCGCGAGCCCTGGGGGTCCGATGAACGACGACCTGAAGCTGCTGGAAGCGACGGCGGCCGACATCTTCACCGCCTATCAGGACCGCCCGGGCCTGTGGGAGGAACTGGAGGAGGCCGGTCTCACCGGCATCGGCATCCCCGAGGAGGCCGGCGGCAGCGGCGGAGACGCCGAGATGGCCGCCGTCATGCTCCGCACCGCCGCCTACCACGCCGCGGAGATCCCGATGGCGGAGACCCTGTGGATCGCCGGGCCCCTGCTCGCCGCCGCCGGACTCCCCGTACCCGCAGGGCGGTTGACCGCCGCCGAGTCGCAGGACGGCCGACTCGCGCTGGAGCGCTCGGACGACGGATGGGTCCTCGACGGCACCCTCCGGCGCGTCCCCTGGGCCCGCGACGCGGCGCGCATCGCCGTCGTCGTCGACGGTCGCGTCTGCTCCGTCGAGCCCTCCCGGGCGACCGTGGTCCACGGGGCGAACCTGGCCGGCGAACCCCGGGACGACGTCTCGTTCGACGCCGTCGCCCTCACGGTCGACCAGGTCGCCGAGGTCCCCGAGGGGCCCTCGATCCAGGTCCGCGGAGCCCTCGCCCGCAGCATCCAGCTCAGCGGCGCCGCCCAGCGCGCGCTGGAGCACAGCCTGCGCTACGCCGGCGAACGCCGGCAGTTCGGCCGGCCCATCGCCGCCTTCCAGGCGGTGCAGCAGTACCTCGCCACGCTCGCCGGAGAGGTCGCGCTCCTGGAGCTCGCCACCCGCAGCGCCGTCGCCGGCCTGGACGACCCCGAGACGGACCTCGTCGCGGTGGTGGCCGCCGTCCGTGCCAACGCCTGCCGCGCCGCCTCCGTGGTCGCCGAGCTGTCGCACCAGGTGCACGGCGCGATCGGCACCACCCACGAGCACGACCTGCGCCGCTCCACCCTACGACTGTGGTCCTGGCGCGAGGAGTACGGCAACGAGCACCAGTGGGCCGCCGCCCTGGGACTCCTCGCGGCCGCCGCCGAGGACCCCTGGCACCTGATCACCGGCCCCACCCCCACGAGGAGTTGATCTGTCATGGATCTGGAGTACACGGTCGCCGACGGTATCGCGACCATCACGCTCAACCGCCCGAAGCTGAAGAACGCCTTCACCTTCGAGATGATCGCGGACTGGGCGAAGGCGCTCCGTGACGCCGCCGCCGACCCGGCCGTACGCGTCGTCGTGCTCACCGGCAGCGGCAAGGGTTTCTGCTCGGGCGTCGACCTGGACACCCTGCTCGACGTGGCGGACGAGCCGCTGGAGCACAAGAGCATGCTCCACGACCGCATCCACCAGGTCGCCCGGGCCCTGGAGGACCTGGACAAGCCGGTGATCGCCGCGATCAACGGCGACGCCGTCGGCGCCGGCCTGGACATGGCGCTCATGTGCGACATGCGGTTCGTCGCCCGCTCCGCCCGCCTCAGCGAGGGCTACATCCGCCTCGGTCTCGTCCCCGGCGACGGCGGCTGCTGGTTCCTGCCGCGCCTGGTGGGCCAGGCCAAGGCGCTGGAGCTGCTGCTCAGCGGGGACTTCGTGGACGCCGAGGAAGCGCACCGGATCGGCATGGTCAACCGCGTCTACGACGACGAGAAGCTGCTGGAGGAGACGTACGCCTTCGCCGCGAAGCTCGCCGCCAAGCCCGCGCTGCCGGTGGCCCTGATCAAGCGGACCGTGCGGATGAGCGAGCGGATGGACCAGCGCGCGAGCCTCGACCTCATCTCCTCGCACATGTCCGTGGTGATGTCCACGGACGAGTCGCGCAAGGCGATGGCCGCCATGCGCGAGAGCCTCCGCGGTTCCCGCTGAACAAGTCGGACCTACGGCCGAAGGGCACGCCCCGCCGGGGCGTGCCCTTCGTGTGTCCGTCCGGCTAACCGTCGGCGGGCAGGTGCGGACCCAGCAGGTCGAAGTTCCGGTCGAAGGTGTCGAGCAGTCCGACGAGGGTACGGAAGGCGTCGGTGTCGCCCTCCGCCCGCATCGTCCCGGCGGCCAGCGCCTCGTCGAAGCGGCCCGGCCGGAACAGCGCGTCCACGAGAGTGGTCCGGTCCGCCGTCAGGGTCAGGTCGGCGTCCTCGCTCGGCCGCGCCCAGTGGTTGAGCACGCCGCGACCGACCCGCAGGGAGTACGGGGACGGAGCATCCGGGACGACCAGGTTGATCCGCACGTCGATGTGCTCGGCCTTCGGGCCGTCGAGCCGCACCGCGACGAAGTCCAGCAGGATGGGGAGCGGCATGGCGGCCACCGTCCGGCCGGACGCGGCCCCGGCTCCGGGCGCCGCCGGCCGGCCCTGGCGCAGCTCCTGGGCGGCGGTGAGGAAGACGTACCTCCACTGGGGGCCCTCCGCCTGGTAGCCGAGCTGCTCGTAGGCGTCGGCCTGGACCTCCCGGGCGGCCCGGTGGGCGGGGTCGGCGTGGACGGCCCGGCCGGCGAGCTCCGCGGCCCAGCGGTAGTCGTCCGCCTCGAAGGCCTCCCGGGCCAGCCGGACGACCCGGTCCGCACCGCCCATCGCCTCCACGTACCGCAGCCCGAGGGCGCCTTCCGGCAGCGGGTACAGGTTCATCGGGTTGCCGTTGTACCAGCCCAGTTCCTTGGCGTACACGGCCTTGGCGTTGTGGCTGACGGTGCCGTGGTAGCCACGGTTCCACCAGGAACGGCCGAGCGCGTCGGGCAGGCGCAGGGTCTCGGCTATCTCGACGGGTGTGAGCCCCTGGTTGGCGAGTCGCAGGGTCTGGTCGTGGATGTACTTGTAGGAGTCGCGTTGCGAGGAGAGGAACTCCCGGATGTTCTCGGTGCCCCACACCGGCCAGGTGTGGGGACCGTAGTGCACCTCGGCCTCGTCGCCCCACAGTTCGAGGGCCTCGTCGAGGTAGCGGGCGAAGTTGGCGGCGTCCCGCGTGCGGGCGCCGCGCAGGGTCTGGATGTTGTGGAGGGAGTGGTTCGCGTTCTCCGCGCAGGTGAGGGCCCTGAGCTCCGGGACGTAGAAGTGGAACTCCTCCGGTGCCTCGGTGTCCGGAGCCATCTGGAACTGGAAGGTCAGCCCTGCCAGGGTGCGTTCCTCGCCGGTGCGGGTGATGTGGTCGGTCGGCGGGATGTACGCCGAGGCACCCTTGACGTGCCCGATGCCGATGCCGTCGGTGACGAAGCCGCGGGGCCCCGGAGGCAGCAGGTTGCCGAAGGCGTGGTTGGCCCGGCGTGCCATCACGTTGCCGCAGATGACGTTCTCACCCAGCGCGTACCGGTCGAAGTCCGCGCCCGGCGCGATGATCTGCACGCGGCCGGCGGCGACGTCCTCGACGGTGGTGACGCCCAGGATGCCGCCGAAGTGGTCCAGGTGCGGATGGGTGTAGAGGACGGCGACGACCGGCAGCCGCTCGGGGCGGTGGGCGTAGTAGAGCTCCATCGCGGCCCGCGTGGTCTCGGCGACGGTGCCCACGTCCACCACGATGAGGCCGCCGTCCCCCTCGATGATCGTCACGTTGGCGATGTCGTGGTTGCGGACCTGGTAGATCCGGTCGGTGACCTGGAACAGCCCCGCGTACTTGATGATCCGGGACTGCCGCCACAGGCTGGGGTTGACCGTGTCCGGCGCCGGCCCCTCGATGAAGTCGAAGGCGCCCGAGTCGAAGGAGACACGGCCGCGGGCGTCACGGATCACGCCGCCGTCGGGCAGCGGGGCGACGAATCCGCGCTTCATGGCTTCGAAGGCGCGCTCGTCGCCGAAGTCGAGCTGGTCCAGGACCGCGGCGTTGGCGGCCCGGGTCGCGGCGGTCGCCGGCTTGGGGAGGCTGGTCTCGTCCGGTGCGGCTGCCGCCTGCCCGTGTCCGTCGGCTGTCATGGGGGGAACCTTCCGTGCGGCTCGACGGGGAACGTCGGGCGGGTGGGGAGTGAAAAGAGACCGGGGCCGGTCCGACCGCGAGCGGTGGGAGCGGCCCCGGACAGGGGTCAGGAGCGCCCGGTCACAGTTCGACGACCGTGCGGATGGCGTCACCGGTCTTCATCAGCTCGAAGCCCTCGTCGACGTCCTCCAGCTTCAGGCGCTTGGTGATCATCGCCTCGAGATCCAGCTTGCCGTCCCGCCACAGGCCGACCAGCTGCCGCATGAAGCGCGGCACGTCCATGCCGCCGTACACCGAGCCGACGAGGGTCTTGCTCTGCGTGGCCAGGGTGCCCATGGACAGTTCGAGGTTGTCGGTCTGGGAGCCGAGGCCGACGACGACCACGGTGCCGCCGCGTCGGGCCAGTTTGAGCGCGGCCCGCGCGGTGACGGAGCGGCCGACGACCTCGAAGGCGTAGTCGAAGCCCTCGCCGCCGGTGAGCTCGGCCGCCACCGCGACGGCCTCCTCGGGGGAGGCGGCCGCGGTCGCGCCGAAGCGGGAGACCAGTTCACGCTTGGCGGCGCTGGAGTCGACCGCGAGGATCTGCGAGGCGCCGGCCAGACGAGCAGCCATGATCGCCGCGATGCCGACCCCGCCGCAGCCCACGACGGCGACCGTGGAGCCCTCATGGACCTTCGCGGTGTTGAGGACCGCACCGGTGCCCGTCGTGACACCGCAGCCGATCAGCGCGGCGATGTCGAAAGGCACGTCCTTGTCGATGCGGACGACGCTCTGGTGAGGAAGGACGACCTCCTCGGCGAAGGTGCCGCACCCGACGAGTCCGAATACCGGCTTCCCGTTCTCCTGGAAGTTCGGGGTGGCCATGGCGGCGTACATCATCCGGGTGCACAGGTGACCCTCGTCGCGCGCGCAGTCGGCGCATGTGCCGCAGGCCGGTATGAAGTTGACGATGACGTGGTCGCCGAGTGCCACCGACGTGACGCCCTCGCCGACCTCGATGATCTCGCCGGCCCCCTCGTGGCCGGGGACGAAGGGTGCCGGGGCACCGAGCCTGCCGGTCATCCCGGACAGGTCCGAGTGGCACATGCCGGTCGCCCGGATGCGGACCTTGACCTTGCCCGGTCCGGTCCGGACCGTTTCCATGGTGTCGACGACGTCCAGCCGGGCGCCGTACTCCCGCAGCACTGCAGCGCGCATGAAGGGACCTTCTCCTGTCGGTGATGGGACGGATGGTGGTGCGTACGTGTGGCGAGGCGTCAGCGAGGCGTGGTGGTGTAGACGCTCTTGGTCTCCAGGTACGCCCGCAGACCCTCGGGGCCGAACTCGCGGCCGATGCCGGACTTCTTGAAGCCTCCGAACGGGGCGTTGAAGGAGATCCCGCCGCAGTTGACTCCCACGTTGCCGGTGCGCAGCCGCGCGGCCACGGCCAGGGCGCGCGGCTTGTCGGAGGAGAAGACGCTGCCGTGCAGGCCGTAGTCCGAGTCGTTGGAGATGCGGATCGCGTCGTCCTCGTCGTCGAACGGGATGACGACGACGACCGGACCGAAGATCTCCTCCTGGGCGATGGTCATGGAGTTGTCCACGTCCGCGAAGAGCGTCGGCTCGACGTACCAGCCCCTGTCCAGATGGGCCGGTCGGCCGCCGCCCACCACCAGACGGGCGCCCTCGGCGACGCCCTTCGCGATGTAGCCCTCGACCCGTTCGCGTTGACGCTCGGAGACGAGAGGGCCCACCGTGGTGACCGGCGCCAGCGGGTCGCCGACGACCATCGCGCGGAACTGTTCGGCCAGCCGCTCGACGACCTCGTCGTAGCGGCTCCGGGGCGCCAGCACCCGGGTCATGGAGATGCAGACCTGCCCGTTGTTGGGAATGAGGTGGGGCATCAGGGCCGGGATCGCATGGTCGAGGTCGGCGTCCTCCAGGATGATCGCCGCCGACTTGCCCCCCAGTTCCAAGGTGATCCGAGCCAGGTTGGCGGCGGCCGCTGCCATGATCGCCTTGCCGGCGTCGACGGATCCGGTGAAGGACACCTTGTCGACGCCGGGATGCCGGGACAGGTAGGCGGACGGCTCCCGGTCGGCGGGCAGCACCGAGAGCACGCCCTCGGGCAGACCGGCCTCCGCGGCGGATTCGGCGATGATGTACGAGGACAGGGCGTTCTCGGGCGAGACCTTCAGGATCACCGGGCACCCGGCGACCAGGGCGGGTCCCAGCTTGCTGAACGTGATGAAGTGCGGTGCGTTCCAGGCCACGATCGCGGCGACCACACCGACGGGCTCCTGCCGGATCAGCACCGGGCCCGTGGCACCGGGCACCTCGCGCTCCCAGTCGAACTCGGGGGCGAGCGAGAGGAAGTAGTCCAGGACGCCGATCGGAGCGCCGGCCTGGGCGCGCGTCGACCAGGTGATCGGGGAGCCCACCTCGGAACTGAGCAGAAGCGCGGTCTCCCGCACCCGGGCGGCGTAGGCGTCCCGGAAGCGCCGCAGTACCTCGATGCGCTCGGCGAGGGGCATCCGCGGCCAGGGGCCCTCGTCGAAGGCCCGGCGCGCGGCGGTGACGGCGCGGTCGATGTCCTCGGGCCGAGCCTCCGGGGTACGCCCGATGACCTCCTCGGTGGCCGGTGAGACCACTTCGAGAGTGCTGTCGGTCGCCGGTTCGACGAATCGACCGCCGATGAAGAGCGTGTCCTTGATCTGCATAGCGGTTGCGACTTCCTTCTCTGATGGCCGGTGTCGCGGGGCCGGTACGGACGACGGCCCCGCAGGGCTACTTGACGGTGCCGCCGCCGCGCAGCGCGGCGATGCGCGCGGGGTCGTATCCGGCTGCGGCGAGGATGCGGTCGGTGTCGGCTCCGACGGCCGGCGAGGGAGTGGGTCGTGCGGCGGGAGTGGCGGAGAACCGGGGCGCGGGAGCCGGGGCGATCGCCCCCGCCTCGTCGGTGAGGTAGGTGCCGCGCGCGGCGTTGTGCGGATGGTGTGGGGCTTCGCGGAGGGAGAGGACGGGCGCGACGCACGCTTCCTGCCCCTCGAACTCCTTGGCCCAGGCGTCGCGCGTGCGGGTGGCGAAGATCGTGGCGAGCCTCTGCCGCATGACGGGCCACTTGGCACGGTCGTTCTGCCGTGCGAAGTCGGGGTCGTCCGTCAGGCCGAGCACGCGCAGCACGGCGGCGTAGAACTGCGGCTCGACCGGACCCAGAGCGATGTGCCGGTCGTCGGAGCAGCGGTACGTGCCGTAGTACGGGGCCGCTCCGTCGAGCATGTTGGACTCGCGCTCGTCCGCCCAGACGCCATGGGCGAGGAAGCCGTACGTCATCGTGAGCAGCAGAGCGGACCCGTCGGTCATCGCGGCGTCGACCACCTGGCCGTGGCCGGTGCCGCGTGCGTGCAGCGCGGCGGCGAGGACGCCGACGGCCAGCAGCATGCCGCCGCCGCCGAAGTCGCCGACGAGGTTGAGCGGGACGACGGGGTCGCCGTCCTTGGGGCCGACGGCGTGCAGGGCGCCGGTGAGGGCGATGTAGTTGATGTCGTGACCCGGCTCCTGGGCCATCGGTCCGTCCTGGCCCCAGCCGGTCATCCGGCCGTACACCAGGCGCGGGTTGACGGCGAGGAGGTCGTCCGGGCCGAGGCCCAGGCGCTCGGCGACGCCCGGCCGGAAGCCCTCCAGGATCACGTCCGCGTCCTTGACCAGTGACGTGACGATCTCGACGCCCTCGGGCCGCCGGATGTCGACGGCGAGGGAGCGGCGGTTGCGGTGCAGGATCGGCCGGGAGGCGGCGTAGCCGGCCTCGGTCGGCCGGTCGATCCGGATCACCTCCGCCCCGAGGTCGCCCAGGACCATCGCGCAGAACGGGGCGGGGCCGATGCTCCCGAGCTCGATCACCCGGATGCCGGTGAGCGGCCCACGAGGCTGCTGCGAGGACGTGGGCTCGGCCGACACGTCAGTGGTCATGGTGCGGCACTCCTGATTCGTGGAGAGAGGGGTGGGGCCGGCCTCCGTGGAACCCGGGCACTGTCAGTT
>NZ_JBHTST010000151.1:0-20221 GCF_042794995.1 Streptomyces sp. NPDC056503 | reverse complement strand
GTGATGAGTGAGATCACCACGCCAACGACCAGGGGCCCTGCTCTGTCACACCCCCGTCCACCAGGCCATTTCACCCTCCCGGCACTGGATGAAAAAGGTCCACTCATTCAAGTTCAGTACTGAACTTGAATGGGCGATGTCGGGGAACGGGGGGCGTGGTGGTGCCTCGAGCTGGTGCGCCAGGATGCGTGCATGACCGAGAGCGAAGCGGATCTGCTGGCGTTGTTGCGCGAGCTTGATGACCCGGGGTGGCTGGAGTGGCCGCAGGGCTACGACCGTGGCGGGACCGCAGCCAGCTTCGGCACCTTGGTGGCCCGGCTTGAAGACGACTTCGCAACTTGCTGCACGGTTGAGCCGGACACCCAGGACTCCAGCGAGTACGGACGCGTCACCGTGCCTGGGGAGGTGACTGCGTGCGGGACCCGGATCGTCGTCTGTGTGAGCAAGTTCGGCCAACTTGCTCTGGTTTGCGCAGACAATCCGGGCGCCTTCCTCGGAACTGATGAGGCCCAGGCCGAGGGTGAACTGGACGGTTCGGACCTTGCCAGAGTTGACCGGGCACTGGCCGAGCTCGGCTATGTGGTTGTTCCTGAGGAACTGCTGGAGAGCAACTACGACGGGCCGAGCCGACTGCCCTCGCACGTTCAGCGGCCCAGCTGGTGGAATCGCTTCTTCGGTTACTTCTGACGATCACCCCGACAGGGTCAGGCCGGCACCTGAGGCTGATCCTTTGGAGTGGACACCCTGGCAATGGATCTTGATGGTCCAGGGAGGGATGTCCAGGTGGGACGTAGGTCTCCGTATCCGGAGGAGTTCAGGAAGGACGCGGTCGCGCTCTACCGTGCCGCTGCCGGGAAGAGGACCTACGCGGCCGTGGCCGCGGATCTCGGCATCACCGCGGAGTCGCTGCGGACGTGGGTGCGCAAAGACGAGGCCCAGGCCGTGCCCGGCCACCGTGACACGGGCGGCGAGGCGGATGAGCTGGCCCGGCTTCGGGCGGAGAACGCCCGGCTGTTGAAGGCCGAGAAAGAGTGGCACCTCGAGCGCGAGATCCTGCGCCGGGCAGCCGCGTATTTCGCTCGGGAGGTGAAGTGAGCCCTCGCCGCTGGGACTTCATCTCCGACAGCCGCGCCGACTTCGGCGTCAAGCGGATCTGCCGGGTGCTCGGAGCGTCCCGCGCCGGCTACTACCGCCATCTGGCCACCGGGCAGGCCCGCGCCGAGCACCAGGCCGAGGAGAAGCGGACCGTGGCCGAGATCCGAACCATCCACGCCGAGCACGATGGCGCCTATGGTGCCCCGCGCGTCCATGCCGAGCTGCGGGCGAGGGGACGGCGGATCAACCGCAAGCGCGTGACCCGGCTGATGCGGGTCAACCACATCGTGGGCCGACACCTGCGGCGGAAGAAGCGGACGACGATCGCGGACAAGGCTGCGCCGCCCGTGCCGGACCTGGTGATGCGCGACTTCACCGCGGACACGTTGAACACCAGGTGGTGCGGCGACATCACCTACATAGCCGTCGGCGCGAGCTGGCTCTACCTCGCCACGGTGATCGACATCTGCTCGCGGAGGGTGGTGGGCTGGTCGATCGCCGATCACATGCGCACCTCGCTGGTCACCGACGCGATCGAGATGGCCGTGGCAGCCCGCGGCGGCCGGGTGGACGGCGTCGTGTTTCACACGGACAGGGGCGCGCAGTACAACGCGACGGCCTTCGCCGAGGTCTGCCGCCGGCACGGCATCCGCCGCAGCATGGGCCGGATCGGCTCGAGCTACGACAACGCCCTCGCCAAGTCGTTCTTCCAGGGCCTTAGACGAGAACTGCTTCACGGGCGACGCTGGACCTCGAAGGCGCAGACACGGCTTGAGGTGTTCCGCTGGCTCTCGTACTACAACCGGCGGCGTCGGTACTCCGCCCTCGGCTACCTCACACCAGCCGAGTTCGAACAGCAACTGATCACATCACGTACGCTGTCACTCGCCGCATGAAACCCGGTGTCCACTCCCCGGGATCAACCTCAGAACCGCCGCACTCCCTCCACGAGGGCACGAGCAGCTCCGGGCATCCTCCGGACCATAAATTTTCGGGACGCCCGCTGAGACACCAGAACGCTGTCGTGTACCTGGCAGGGCCACCGCTCAGAGGTAAGCACGTCCCCATACCCAGCGCCCTGCGTTCCTGAGGGTAATGAGGCTCGGCACGGGCTCAGCCCTACGCGCGACCGGGACGGGCGTCCCTCGCCAGGATGCGGCCGGCCTTGGCGAGGCGGGCGAGGTCGACGTCGGCGCGGGCCTGGCCGGCCGCCGAGGCCGCATCGACTCGGTGCCGGCCAGGTCGGCCCGGCAGGCGTCTGTTCCGCGAGCCGACCGACAGAGCACAGGGCGCCGCGGTAGGGCCGCTACAGCTCGAAGGCGATGCGCTCGATGTCGGTCAGCTCGACGTCCAGGCCCTGGGCGCGTTGTCCGCCGTCGCGGAAGTAGACCTGGCCGAGTACGTCGGCGGTGGCCTGCTGGAGCTCGTGGTCGGTGGCGCCGGCGGCCTGGGCGTCGAGGAGGCGGGCGGCGTGGTGGGGCGGGAGGGCGAGGGTGAGGTGGCGCATGCGGGCGTCGTCGGTGCTGCCCGGTGCGGCGGTGAACCCGAAGCGGGCCCGGACGTCGATCATCAGGCCCTCGGTGGTGGGGGCGGCCTTGCGGGCGCGGGCGCGCACCTGCGGCTGCTAGCGGCGGCGGACCTCGGCGGTCATCTTCTCGGCGAGGTCGGCGGGGGCCGCTTGATCTGGTCGCGGACGTAGCGCTCGACGGTGCGCTGGGAGACACCGAGGAGGGTCGCAACGGCGCGGGTGCCGCCGTGCTGCTTGACGAGGTAGCGGACCTGGGCGCCGGCGGACTTCCGGATCGGCCGGATGAACGCGCCCTGGACGGCGCCGCGCCGGGCGGCGTCGATGGTCGCAGAAGGGCTCTTTCTACGGGTGGGACGGCGAGCCGGCACGAAGGAGAGGCCCTGTACGGGGGTCTGCACGCTTCCCGGTCCCTCGCCTCACGTTCCAAGGCCCCGGGGTCGGGACAAAGGGCCGTCAAGGGGCTTGGACGGCCCTGCGCTACTGCCCTCCGGAGGGTGGACCTCCTGGGCGCCGGGCCTCATCCGCGCACGCCATATCGGCACGGGCTGACACCGGCCCTACCGGCGCGGTCCGGGCGCGGTGGGGCCGGTGCCGGGGTCCGCGGGACCGTCCCCGCGCGGACGCCGGCCGAAGCACGGCGCGGGAGCGGAACGGTCGGGAGCGGCGGTCCACTCCCCCGCGGCGGCAAGGCTGGCGGCGGCCTTCGCCCAGCGGTCGGGCGGGAGCCGGTCGGGGACGTCAGGGTCGGGACCGAGCGCGCCCCGTGCAGTGGTCTGATGTTCGACTATCTGGAGATCAAGGCGCTGCCGCCGGGACCCCGGTTCGATGCCACGCTGCGATTCTGGGTCAATGGTGCGGACGTAGTTCAGGAAGCGGTCGACGTAGGTGGTCGCGGACCGTACGCGGCCCGAATGCTGCCGGCAGGGCTGCCCAGCCCGTTGCGCGCGACCGTCGGACCGCGCCGCCTGGAGCTGGGGGAACCCGAGTGCACAGGGGGATGCTGCGGCTTCCTGACCGTGGTGGTACAGCGGTTCGGCGAGATCGTTCAGTGGTCGGACTGGGAGGTGCCGCGATGGTCCCCGCTCGCTCCCGACGCCTACCCGCCGCCGGAGCTCCACTTCGACGCGAATCAGTACGACGCCGAAGTCGCTCGCGCTGAGGCGGACCGCTGGTGGCAGGTGTACTCGTAGTCCACTCATAGGGCCGTCGGCTCTCCTGCCTGACCGGCGCCGGGCATGATGGACCCCATGACCACGCCGAGCGCCGACTGGATTATTGTCACCGCCTACGAGAACCTGCCGGGCTGCCTCCGGCCCATGGCAGCCGTCCGCGCTTGACTGCGTAATCGGGGCATCGACTGGATGCCCTTCGGCCAGACCGAGGTCCGTTGGGATCTGGCCTGTGGTGTCGATGCCGACGGCCGGTGGCGCGGCTGGTTCGACGTCCACATCAACGCCGACGCCCTGCGACGCCATGGACTGCACCCCGACCAGCCGACCGCCCGGCCCGCAGCCCCCTCTCCGCCCGGCTGGTGGCACGCTGCAGCCGAACGCCACGCTCGTTGGTGATCCACCGTCGTCGACCATGAAGCCGACGCACTGAAGG
The DNA here is from genome assembly GCF_042794995.1 of Streptomyces sp. NPDC056503. Lineage (NCBI taxonomy): Bacteria > Bacillati > Actinomycetota > Actinomycetes > Kitasatosporales > Streptomycetaceae > Streptomyces > Streptomyces sp. NPDC056503. The sequence continues at coordinate 15,993 of NZ_JBHTST010000151.1, read as the reverse complement.
GTCCACCCCCGCGCAAGCGGGAACGGCCGGCAGCGGACGCGGGCCAGGTCCTCGCTTCGGCGGCTCGGGGCTGGGCGCGTGCCCTCGTGATCCCTCACAGCCTGCGTTTCTCGACCGTTTGTTCGCTGCTCGGCGGGGAAGGGATCCCCCGCTGATGTGCCGATCCTATGGGGGGGGAACGTGCTGGCTGAGTCTCTGACGGCCTTGGCCGCGGCGTGCGGGGCCGGCGTGGTCCAGGCCGCCGGGACCGACGCGTGGACGGGGTTTCGGGGGCGTCTGGCGCGATGGCTGGGCCGCGGCGACGCCGAGCGCGAGACCGTGGAACTGGAGCGACTCGACCGGACGGCCGCCCTCCTGACCAGTGGTGACGACGGAGCGGTGGAGCGGGAGCAGATCCGCTCCGAGGCGAGCTGGCAGTCCCGGATCGAAGCGCTGCTGGAGAGTCTGGACGAGGAGGAGCGCCCGATCGCGGCGACGGAGCTGCGAAGCATCCTCGGCGAACGGAACGACGTCGGCTCTGGCGTTTCCGCTTCCGCTTCCGCGGGAGGCGTGGCCGCACAACACCTCAGCAATCACGCCGAAGGCGGCTCGGTGGTCGCGAACGTGGTCCAGGGAGGCATCCACCTCGGGCACCCTGGTCCGCCGGATCCGTCCCGGGGCTGACCGGACCGGCGCTCACCAGCCCTTCTCCTTTCCCCGGTCCGCTCACCGTCCAGTACGCCGACCAGGTCATGTACCACCTCCACCAGGCCGGGCCGGCCGTCGTGCGGTGGCCCCACCGCGTGGGCACGGTTCCGTGGCGGGTCGGTGGCTTCCAGCACCGAGATCTCGCCGACGAGCTGGACCGGGCGATGGCGGAGCCAGGACCGTCGGTGCGCTGTCACGTCGTGACCGGAATGGGCGGCACCGGAAAGACCCAGTTGGCGGCCGACCATGTCGGCCGGGCCTGGGCGGAGGGCAGGATCGATCTTCTGGTGTGGGTGTCGGCCGCCAGCCGACAGGCGGTGGTCGACGCCTACGCCCGGGCCGCGCGCGACGTCCTTGGCACCGATCCGGGCGATCCCGACGCCGCCGCACGGTTCCTGGCGTGGCTCGAACCCGGGCCCGCCGAGGGAAACGGTGCAGCACCCGGCCAGAGGGAGAGGGGTGCCTCGGGGGCGGCACCAGACCGTCCCGTGCGGCTTCGCTGGCTGGTCGTACTCGACGACGTCGCCGAGCCGGCCCATCTGCGCGGCCTGTGGCCGCCGCCCAGCCCGGTCGGTCGCACCCTCGTCACCACCCGTCGGCGTGACGCTGCCCTGGTCGGACCGTCGAGCAGGGTGCTCACTGTCGGACAGTTCTCACCAGAGGAAGCCGTCGCGTACCTCACTGAAACCATAGGTGCGGGCGGCAGGCACGAGGACCGAGCGGACCTCGGAAAGCTCGCCGCCGACCTCGGCCACCTTCCCCTCGCTCTTTCCCAGGCCGCCGCCTACCTGGTCAACAGCGGCGTCAGCTACGCAGGCTATCGGCGGCTGCTCTCCGACCGGTCCAAGGTGCTGGCCGACGTACTGCCGGAACATCAGGACCTGCCCGACGACCAGGTCGCGACCGCGACCGCGGCCTGGGCGGTCTCCCTGGACCGGGCGGACAGCATGCGTCCCGCAGGGCTGGCCCGCCCCCTGCTGGGACTTCTGTCCTTCATGGCCCCCGAGGGAATACCCGGCGTCGTGGTGACCGCGGAGCCCGTGCTCGAGCACCTGGCCTCCCACGGCGAAGCGAGTCATACCGTCACGGCCGACGACGCCGTGGCCGCACTCCGCGTCCTGCACCGCCTGAGCCTGGTCGAGCACAATCCGGAGGTCCCTCACCAGGCGGTACGGGTGCACCAGCTCATCCAGCGCAGCGTCCGTGACGGTCTCTCCGCCGCGTCCCGTGACCGATCGACCCGCCGGGCCGCGGACGCACTGAGCGCCGTCTGGCCCGAGATCGAGCGAGACACCGACCTGACCCAGTCACTGCGCTCGAATGCCGATGCCCTGGCGCGCCTCGCCGACGAGGCGCTGTGGCGCCCGGACGCCCATCCCGTACTGCAAAAGGCCGCCGACAGTCTCGGGGAGAGCGGCCGCTTCGTAGAAGCCGAGGAACAATTCGCCCAGCTGGTGGACTCCGGCGAGCGCCTGCTGGGCGCCGATCACCCCACGACGCTCGAACTGCGCGGATACCTGGTCAAATGGCGGGTCGCGAGCGGAGAGGAAGTGAGTGCTGCGGAGGAGGCCGCCGCCCTGGCCGGCGACCGGCGCAGGGTACTGGGCGCGCACCATCCGGACACGCTGCGCTCCGAGGTGAGCCTCCTGCAGCGGCGTGCGCAGGTGGAGGGCCCGACGCTGCCGGCCCGGGCGCTGAGGGAACTCCTCCCAGAACTCGTCGAGACGCTCGGGTGCGATCACGAGGTCACTCTCTTCGCCATGGGGCTTTCGGCGCTCCTGAGCGGGGCCACGGGCGACGTCCTGCGCGCCCTCGGTGAGTTCGAGGACCTCCTGGAGCATCAGCTGGGGATACGGGGTCCGGACGATCCCACCGTCCTGAACACACGCTGTCACATCCTCACCCTTCGCTGGGCGCTGGGAGACACCGGCGAAGGCGACCGGAAGCTCCGGACACTGGTCGAGGACTCGGCTCGGGTCATGGGACCGGGTCATGTCACCACCCTGCTGTTCCGCTGTCTCCTGCCGCACTGGCTGGAGGCAGCCGGCGACCTGCCCGGCGCGGTCGCGGCCTGGAAGCCCCTGGTCGCCGAGATCGCCACCACCCTCGGACACGAACACCCGTACGCGGATCAGGCTCGCTACGGCATGGCCGACGCGATCGGTCAGGCAGGCGATGCCGTAGAGGCGTATCGCCTTCTTCGCGAGCTGTTCGACGACATGAGCCGGCGGCAGACCGCCGACCGGCTCACCATGCTCCGCATGCGCGCCGTCATGGTCCGCTGGCAGGTGGAGGAGGACGCGGCAGCGGCGCGGAACGCCGCCGCTGAACTCCTGGAGGAGATGAACGAGGTCCTGGGTGGGGAGCATCCGGACACCCTCGGCGTACGCTCCCAGCTGGCTGAACTCCAGGGAAGTTCCGGCGACGCGCGAGCAGCCGCCGAGGCGTATGCCGACATCCGGGAGGACTCGATCCGGATTCTCGGCAGCGGCCACGCGATGACGCGCAGGCTCTGGGCGTGTGGCGCCCGCTGGCTCGGTGAAGCAGGGGACCTGCTTTCCGCGCTGGAGACAGCGCGTGGGCTTCTCGCGGTGCAGCTGCGCGTGCTGGGCGCAGATCATCGCGAGTCTCTGCTGACGAGAGAGTGGATCACCATCTGGCGGTGGGAGGCGGGAGAACCCGTGGCGGCGGTCGCGGAGGAGGCCCGAGAAGTGGCGGCGGACCTGGCGCGCGTCCTCGGTCCGGAGCACGAGGAGACCCAGGCGGTCTGGAGTGTGCTGGCTCTCATGGAGGGGTCCCAGGACACTCCTGGTGCGGCCGCCCGGTTGGCCGACCTCCTGGCTGAGATGTCCCGGCACATGGGGCCTGACCACCCGGACGTCCTGAGTGTGAAGTTTCTCCAAGGGGCGCGGCGGGCAGCCACAGGCGACTTCGCGGCGGCCCTCCCTCTCGCGAGGGAGGCTGTCGACGGACTCCTTCGCGCCCATGGCGCAGGCCATCCGGACCTCATCGAACCGCTGGAGCTGCTGGCCTACTCTTTGGCCGCCATGGATCAGGAACAAGAGGCTCTGGAAACCTTCATCCAGGTACAGGAGGTCCAGTCACGGACGCTGTCCCCCGACCACCCGGACACCCTCGAGACTCGCTTCTTCCTCACCGATCTGCGCAGGCGCACCGGAGACGTGCGGGGCGCGGTGTCCGACCTGGCCCTGCTGGTGGACGACATGGTCCACGTGCTGGGTGGCGACCACGAAAATACCCTCGGCACCCGGGACGTACTGCTTTCCTGGCTGATCGAGGCCCGGGAGGCCGCACAGGCACGCGACGTCGCTGCCGAGTCGGTCGCGGCACGGACGCGGGCACTCGGGGCCGTCCATCCCGACACCTTGGCCGATCGCAGCACTCTCGCCCTCATGACCGGCGAGGCCGGCGACCACGCCGGTGCGGTGGCCCTGTGGTCGCGGATCGTGTCGGACTCCGCTCGCGCCTTCGGGCCGGGCCATGAGAACACGCTCGGAGCACGGGCGGGTCTGGCGAACTGGCAGAGGAGGGCAGGGTACCCGGCCCTCGCCGCGTCCTTGCACAAACAGCTGGCGGAGGACTGGGAGCGGTTCCACGGCCCGGATCACCTCGAGGCCCTGGGCCAACGAGAACGGTGGGGAGCGTCTCTCACCGAGGCGGGCGAGTTCTCCGAGGCCCGAGCGGTCCTCGCGGCGGCGCTGGTGGACGCGTCACGCCTTTTGGGGGCGGACGACGCCGTCACGCTGGCGTGCCGGCACAGTCTCGCGTATCTCCTGTCCACGGAAGGAGACCTCAACGGCGCGAGAACCGCGTGGGAGTCGCTCCTCGCGGATGCCCAGCGCGCACTGGATGTCGACCACGACCTGCTCGACGCCGTCCGAGAAAACCTTGAGTGGTGCCGGCGGGACACAGCCCCCTGAGAGGCCATCTCAGAGGGGTCGGCCGTGAGGGGCCTTGACCCAGAATTCTGGACACGGGTATACGGCTGGTGTCAGCGTAGTTGATGTTGCTCTGGACGCTGTCTCGCAGGCGATCGGACTGCGTTGCCCGAGGCGAGAGCGGGGAGCAGGGAGGAGCCATTGTTGCGTTGGCGGTGAAGCTGGGGTCATCCCCGCGGGTGCGGGGAGCAGCGGCCAGAGCGCTGCGTCCGGCGGGCGATCTCGTTCCGGCCGAGGCTCTGCGCGTGGAGGGCCCGTATCTGCTGCTCGTCCTCCTCGCCGGCGGGGTGGGGCTTCCGTGTCCTGGTCACCTCCGGGAATGCGAAGGCCCGTCCGCGGCGCCATGCGGACGTTCAGGTCTGTACGGGGTCGGGTCAGAAGGTGGGACAGAGGTGCTTGTGCGCGATGGCCCGGATCTGCTTCGCGGTGGCGAGACCGTGGCCGTCCGGGTGAGCGGGGCTGGACCAGCGCCTGTTGGTCTGGTCGATCTGCTTGTCCGTGTCGTCCGGGTACCGCTTGTAGGTGGAGCAGGTGTCCAGGCCGCGGCTGATCGCCTTCTCCTGCTTGCCGTGGACGATGTCCTTGTCGATGGCGTCGAGGGCGGCGATGAACGTGGCAGCCGTGGCGGCGTCGGGCTCGGGCGGGAGGCCGGCGGCTTCGCGGGCGGCGGCCTTCGCGGCGGGGCTGAGCGTGGTGGGTGCGGCGGTCGCGGCCCCGGCGCCGGCCTTGTCGGCCGGGGTGACGGGCGGGGTGTCGCTGGTGCCGCACGCGGTGAGCACGAGGGCGAGCGTGGCGGTGGCGAGGAGACCGGTGGTCTTGATGCGCATCGGGCCAGCCTGCCGGATGCGACGACAGCGTAAAGGGAGTTCACCGGGTCGTGATGTCCAGCTCCACCGGGGCCGTCCCCGCACGCGCGGAGAGCAGTCTTCCTGACCAGCAGTTCTACCCGACACCAGTCCCCTTCCAAGCAACTTTCACCGAAACAGACAAACCACCCCCCTCCCCCGCCGACAGACAGCAGAGACCCCCGGCAATCTCTGCTCGGACGCGATCAAGTCCATCCCCTCGACCGCGAGGGGGTGGTCCGAAAATGGCGGGTATCTTGCAGACGTTCTTCCCCCGGTCCCCTTACGAAGGCGGAACGGTTGCGGTGGGGTGGTCTGGGGTTTCACGGTTCCCCTGCGCAGGTGAGGTGTCGTCGGGGAAACTGCACTCCAGGCCGATCATGTACGCCGGCGTGCATGCGGCGGTGGAGGGGGAAGTCGTGGCGAGGGTGACGTTGTCCGAGGCGCTGGCGGAGCTTCGCAGCGAGCTGTACAAGGCCGCGGACGCCGGCCCGAACGAGCAGTTCACGTTCGAGGTCGAGCAGGCCGAGCTGTGTCTGGAGGTGGAGTTCAGCAAGGACGCCGGCGGCAAGGTGAACGTCGAGGTCGGCGCGTTCGGCACCAAGGGTGGTGTGGAGGCCGGGGGCGGGGGCGGGGTCATCCAGCGGCAGACGCTGACTCTGACGCTGAACGTCCGTGACGAGGCGCTCGGCGGGCAGCCCCCTCGCATCCGCCGGAGCCATGTGCCCGGCGGGCAGCCGGGGGCCGACGCCGCGCCCGGCGGCGACGCCTGACACACCGGCCGAGCCGGAAGACACGCCAGACGTAGCGGGTAGCAGGTACGGGGGCGGCGGTGGACGCGTGCAGGACGGCCTACATCAGGCCCGACGAGCCGGTGGGCGGGTCGGGGTCGGGGTATCTCATCGGGTCCCGGCTCGTGCTGACCGCCCTCCACGTCGTCCACGACAAGGGTGTCCGGGCGGCCGGTGCGAGCGTCTGGATCGGCCACCCCCGCACCGACACCGGAGTCCACGAGCGCACCGCGATGGTCATCTGGCCGGCCGCCGACACCGACCCCGACAGTCCGGGGGTGGCGGACGTCGCGCTGCTGCTTCTGGATAAAAATGCTGGTGCGGGTCTGGCTGCGGCGGTGCGGTGGGGCCGGCCTCGGGGTGATGCTCCGCTGGCGTATTCCGGGATCGGGATTCCGGCGTTCTCCACCAGCCCGGGCGGTGCCGTCCAGTACGAGAACCTCCGCGGCGAGCTCGCCCCCCTGACCACCGCCGGCCGGCGCTGGGTCCTCGACTGCAGCATCTGGCCCGCCGCCGCACGGCAGGAGGACCGGCCCTGGGCCGGTGCCTCCGGCGCCGCCGTCTTCACCCACGACCACCTCGTCGGCGTCGCCGTGGAGTACGGCACCGGGATGGGAGAGCGGCGCCTCGTCGCCGAACCCGTCCATCCGCTCCTCGACGACCCGGGGTTCGCCGCGGTGCTGGCCGGACACGGGTTCCCCGGCACCCGGCACACCGCCGACGACGTCACCGCCCCCGCTGGCGAAGGTAGCGGGGTGGGATGGCCGCGGCAGTTCGGCACCGTCCCCGAACTCGCCACCGCCTACCAGCACCGCGACGCCGTCGACCGGCTCGCCACGGCGCTGGCCTACGGCGACGCCACCGTCCGGGCCGACACACCCGGCACCATCACCGCTCCTGATGCGGCGGCCGTCGTCACCGGACTCGGCGGTGTGGGCAAGACCCAGCTCGCCGTCCACCACGTCCACCAGGTCCGGCACGCCAGCGGACTACCCGTCCCCGCCGACAGCCTGCCCGCTTCCACGACGGACGCCGTCGCGGCCGTCGACCTGCTGCTCTGGACCACCGCCACCGACAGCGCCTCCATCACCGCCGCCTACGCCCAAGCCGGCCAGGAACTCAGCCGAGCCGGCATTCCCGTCGCCGTCGGCGAGAACGCCGACCAGGCGGCCCAGGGATTCCTCAGCTGGCTCCAGAGCACCCGCACGCGCTGGCTCGTCGTCCTCGACGACGTCACCGACGCCGGCGTCCTGCGCGACCTGTGGCCACCGGCCACCCCCACCGGCCGCACCCTCATCACCACCCGCAACCGCGACACCGCACTCACCGAAGGACGCCGCCAGATCGGCGTCGGCCTCTTCACCCCCGCCGAAGCCACCCACTACCTCCACCAGCGCCTGACCGGCACCGGCATCGACCCGAGCGACGCTGAACTGCGACAGCTCGCCGACGACTTCGGACACCTCCCCCTCGCGCTCGCCCAGGCCGCCAGCTACATCCGCGAGAACACCCTCACCCTCGACGAATACCGCACCGAACTGAGTCAGGTGCCGCTGGACGAAGCCCTCCCCGGGATCGAAGGTCTCCCGGACCGGCAGGCCCACACCGTCACCGCCGCCTGGACCCTGTCCATCGACTATGCCAACACCCTCACACCCCCCGCACTCGCACGACCCCTCCTCCACCTCCTCGCGCTCCTTGACCCCAACGACACACCTGACGGCATCACCGCGGCAACAGCACTCCAGCAGCATCTCCAGCGGACACGGGACGCCGGGGCACCGTCTCCCGGCAGACCGGTGGCCGAACGGGACGTGAAACGGGCGCTACGGGTCCTGCACCGGCTCCACTTGACCGACATCACCCCCGACCACACCCTGCGAACCCACCAACTCCTCCAGCGCACACTCCGCGAAACACACACCCCGGAGGAGACTGATCGGATCGCAGCCGTCGCAGCCGACTCACTCCTGGAAACCTGGCCCGAGCACGAGGTCACAGCCAGCGGGCACTACCGAGCCGCCACCACCGCCCTGGCCACCCACGCCGTCCTGCGGGACCTCGCCGACCGCGGTCTGCACCTTGTCCTCTTCCACACGGGCAACACCCTCGGCGAAGCCGGACAAGTCATCGCAGCCCGCGACCACTACCAACACCTTCACACCACCGCACACCGGCTTCTTGGACCCGACCACCCCGACACCCTCGCCACCCGCAACAACCTCGCAGGCTGGCAGGGGGAAACTGGCGACGCCGCCGGAGCAGCGGACGCCTTCGCCGAACTCCTCACCGACCATCTTCGCGTCCTCGGGCCCGATCACCCCGACACCCTCATCACCCGTGGCAACCTCGCTCGGTGTCGTGGCGAAGCCGGCGACCCGGCCGGAGCCGCGGACGGGCTCGCCGAACTCCTCACCGACCACCTCCGCATCCTCGGAGCCGACCACCCCGACACCCTCACCACCCGACACAACCTCGCCCACTGGCGCGGCGAAGCCGGCAACCCGGCCGAAGCCGCAGCCGCGCTCGCCGAGCTCCTCACCGACCAACTGCGTGTCCTCGGAGCCGACCACCCCGACACCCTCACCAGCCGAGGCAACCTTGCCCGATGGCGCGGCGAAGCCAGCAACCCGGTCGAAGCCGCAGCCGCCTACGCCGAACTCCTCACCGACCGCCTCCGCATCCTCGGAGCCGACCACCCCGACACCCTCGCCACCCGACACAACCTCGCCCGATGGCGCGGCGAAGCCGGCAACCCCGTCGGCGCCGCAGCCGCGCTCGCCGAACTCCTCACCGACCGCCTCCGCGTCCTCGGACCCGATCACCCCCACACCCTGGCCACCCGCGGCAACCTCGCCCGATGGCGCGGCGAAGCCGGCAACCCGGCCGAAGCCGCAGCCGCGCTCGCCAAACTCCTCACCGACCAACTCCGCATCCTGGGACCCGACCACCCCGACACCCTCATCACCCGACACAGCCTTGCCCACTGGCACAGCCAAGCCGGCAACCCGGCCGAAGCTGCAGCCGCCTGCATCGAACTGCTCACCGACTACCTCCGCGTCCTGGGACCCGACCACCTCAACACCCTCATCACCCGCAGCAACCTTGCCCACTGGCGCGGCCAAGCAGGTGACCCGGCCGGTGCCGCAGACACGTTCGCCGAACTCCTCACCGACTATCTCCGCGTTCTCGGACCCGATCACCCCAACACCCTCACCACCCGCAACAACCTCGCAGGGTGGCGTGGACAAGCCGGTAACCCGGCCGGGGCCGTGGCCGCCTACACCGAACTCCTCACCGACCGCCTCCGCATCCTCGGACCCGACCACCCCCACACCCTGATGACCCGATACCAGTGGGCGGTCTATACCGGGCGGGCCGGCGACTCGGCGGGCGCGGTGGCGGCGCTGCGGGAGCTTGTTGAGGACGAGGCCCGCGTGTACGGAAACCGGGATCATGCCGAGGTCCGTGGCACGCTCGCGGCGCTTAAGCGGTGGCAGGCCGTCCTCGACGCCGAGGCTGAGGCGTAAGGCTCGGCGGGGATAGCGGCAGAGGCGGGCGATCGGCGGGTCCGGCTCTGGCCGCCTCACAGGTTGCTGGCAGGGCACGCGGCGCAGCGTGGTACTCCTGCAAGTGCAGGAAGGCGGGGCGGGGCAGAGGATGCGTGGGGGTGGGTTGTGGGCAGGCAGGATCGGGCGGATGCGGTGGATCGGGAGATGGCTGTGTGTCTGCTGCCCGATGTGGCGCTGGAGGTGCTGGGTCGCTGGTGGGATGGGAACGCTGTGCGGCTGGCCGATGGGACGCCGGGCGTGCACGTGGTGCGGTACAGGCCCAGTCGTTGGGCGCGGATCGCTCCTTGGCCCTTGGGGCTGGCTTCGGTGACCGAGGTCGGTGATGCGGATGTCAGCCGGGCGCAGGTGGCGTTGATCGTCGCGGGCGCGCTGCGGCGTGAGGCGTACAGGGAGGCGTTGGTCGCGAGTTATGTGTGGGGGAAGGGGAAGCGGGGTTCTCCTGGTGGCAGCGGGCCTGCCGTCTTGCGGAAGATCCTTGCCGTCGAGGGTCTGGAGGCGGTGCTGGCTGATGCGGTCATCGCGTTGGGTGAGCAAGGCGCCGTAGCGGCCTATGCGCGTCTTCGGGGCCGTGTTGCCTGGTTCGGTCCGTCCTTTTACACCAAGTTTCTGTACTTCGCCGGCAAGGCGGTGCCGCCGGCGGTTGGTCCTCCGCCGCTCATCCTGGACCGTGTTGTGGCCCGGCGTCTGCGGGCTTTGGCCCAGGCCGTCGGCCGGGAGACCGGGCACGATCCCGACGGGTCGATAGCCCGCTGGGTCTGGGGAAACGGGAACTGGTCGCCCCACCGCTACGCGGTCTACCTCTCCTTCATGCACGCAGCAGCCCGCCAGATGGCGGCAACAAACGCCTGGCCGTCCGACGCCTCACCCGACCTCCTCGAATACGCCCTGTTCAGCACCACATGGCAGTAACCCCACCTTCCTGCCTTCTGGCGGGGAGGTTGCAGGAAACACCAGAGGCCAAGGGAAAGGAGCTCGCCGGGACGGCGGGTCGTGCAGGGCACGGCCAGGGACGTGTATCACCGCCTCCGTAACCGATGAAAGACCAGAGCGATACGGGAGCCGGTTCCCATACTGACGACGGGTGGTGGGGAGCGGCCCGGCAGTACTGCCCCCGAAGACGCGGCCTTGGGCGCGCCAGGCCTCGCCCGCGCACTCCATATCGGCACGGGCTGCGCCCGGCCCCACCGGGACAGTGCGGGGATAGTGCCGGGGCCGGCGGGACGGTACCGAACCGACGGCGTGATGCGGTCCTCACCCGGTCAGGCCTCTCCCCCGTGATCCGGCTGTTCGGTGGTGGTGAAAAAGATTCCGGGGAAAGTTGTCGCCGGGTGTCGAGGGTCTGCTGTTGGCTCCGACCAAGGGGTGACAGCGCGCCGGCAGGGCGCGCGGCATGGGGAGGACACCCGGGATGAAGTACGTCGCGATGATCTACGGCAGCCAGGCCAAGTGGGACGCCATCCCGGCCGAGGCATGGCCCGAGGCGATCGCCCGCCAGAAAGCCTTCAACACCAAGTACCGGCAGAGCGGTGAGCTGCTCGGTGCCTACGGGCTCGCGGACGCGGCCGCCGCCCAGCTCGTACGCCGCAGGGAGGGTGTTCCGGTGGTCGCCGAAGGCCCGTACCTGGAGGTTAAGGAACACATCGCCAGCTTCTGCCTCCTCGACTGCGACAGCCTTCAGCGGGCCCAGGCGATCGCCGCGGACCTGCCCATCGCCGACACCGAACCCGTCGAACTCTGGCCCATCCTCCACGAATCCCCGGCACAGGCATAAACGGAGCAGGGCAGGGTGGGGCGGCCGGCACTGTGAGGGGCTCGTGAGCGAGCAGGCCGTCGGCGCGCTGCGCGAGCCCTCCCCACCGGACCGGCTGACCGGGAAGCCGTCCCGGTGGGGAGGCCGGCCATCACCAGAACGCATCCGAGGACCAAGACCACCATGTGGAACGCCAACAGGCCAAGGACCAGGACAAGCGCACCAAACCCACAAGGCACGTCCTGAACAACGGGAACACCTCGTACACCACACAAGCGTCATCCGCCCTACCCGGGAAACGACACCCTCTTCCACCAGCCGAACGACACCCCCAAAACCCCCCACCACCCAGGCACCACACCAGCGAAAACAGGCGACGCCTCACAGTGAAAAACTCGCGACGCCTATCACTAGACGAGTGGCTCCAATGTCCCCAGTCGCGTCAGATCGTCTTGCGAGGGTGAGAGCAGGGCGGACGATCTCCAGCGGCATTATGGAGGCCCGACTTTGAAGGAGTACCGCCTGTGCGACTGGTTCCTGATCCCGTATTCGGCGAAGTGGATCTCACTGCTTCTGCGGAAGAGCTGGCCAGTCTGGCGAGCGCGGTGGCCGGGGGCGACGGCTTCATCGGTTCCACGTCACCGCTGGACGGCGACACCTTGGCAGGGATCGAAGTCAGGATGACTTCCGGCCCCGGGGTTCGGATCGCACTTGACGCCTCGCGGCAGGTCCTTGTAATCAGCGGTGATCACAAGGCCAGGGAAATCCTCGCAGACAACCTGCATGCCATGGCCACTGCCGAGGACGGCGGTCACCTCCACATCGACTGCTTCCCCGAGCACCCTTACCTCGTTGAAGGGTCGTTGCCCATGGTGGTCAACAGCCCCCACGGCGGCATGCCGGTCCAGTAAGGATCTTCAGCGTGGCCTCTCGAGGGTGAGGACGGCCTTGGTGATTGACGTGAGCCGGTTGGGGCTGACCCGGGCTTTGCGGAAGATCTGCCAGGCTTTCAGGCGGGCGAAGGCGCGCTCGACGGGGAAGCGGAGCCGGGCGTGCGCGCGGTTGACGGCTGCCTGTCTGATGGTGAGGGGGCGCCCGAGGTGGCGTTTGAACGGCACCTGGAACGTGCCGCCGGCTCCGGCGTAGGCCTTGTCGGCGAGGACAGGGATCCGCAGTCGCTCACAGATGGTCACGATGTGATGGGTGCGGGCGGCGGTGATGCCGACCGTGCGGCCGGGCAGTGCGGGTGAGTACCAGATGAGCTCGCCCACCGGGTCGGTGACGGCCTGGATGTTCACTCCGTGGCGTCTGGCCTTACCGGAGTAGTCGCGTTCTTCGATCGACAGCTCCCGGATCTGGCCCAGCAGATCCTTCAGATCCAGTACCGACCGGACATAGTCGACGGCTGCCTCGCCGGCACTGGCCTTGCCATCCATGAGTAACGAACCCAGGGAACGGCCAGCCTGCTACGTGGCCCTACGATCGCGGCACCCTGCCGAACTCCTGTGCCCGACGAATTGAGTGAGCCCGTGAGCGACGACGTCCTGTCGATCATTCCAACCGATCCCCAGTGGCAGCCCGACCGGGCGGCGGCCGAGCGGACTGCCGCGCTCGCCGCGGACCTGGCTCCCGGCCTGCCCGATGGCGTGGAGGTCGAGATCGACGTCACCTGGCACGACACCCTCACCCCCGTCGACTGCGGCGACAACCTGGAACGGATCGGCTGTCCGCACTGCGGCGCCTCGATCGACACCGAGTGGTATGCCGACCTGCTGGAAAGCCACTGTGAGGACGGCTTCGCCACCCTGGTCGTGGAAGTGCCCTGCTGCGGCACCGACACGTCGCTGGATGTGTTGGACTACGACTGGCCGTGCGGCTTCGCCCGCTTCGAGATCGCAATCTGGAACCCCGAACGTGACTGGTTCGGCGACGAGGACCTGGTCGCTATCGGCGACACACTCGGGCACCCGGTGAAGCAGATCAGAGCCCACATCTGACTCAGGTCTCAGCAGGAACCAAGGCCAGCCGTCCAGCCCGACATCACTCATTCAAGGGGCCTTGACCCCGGATTTTGAACACGTCTATGCGGCTTGGGCCAGGGTAGTTGCTGTTGGACTGCGACCCGTGGTCCGTGTGCATGATCGCTACCTCGAGACTGCCGCGGGTCTGCTCGGCGGCCGCCAGGGCGTCGATGACGAGCTCGGCTCGCATGTGATCGGCGATCGCCCACCCGGCCAGTCGGTGTGAGGCGAGGTCGATGACGGTGGCCAGGTAGAGAGGCTTCGCGCCGTTGACCGGCAGGTATGTGATGTCGCCGACGTACTTCGTGTTCACCGCGGCAGCGGTGAAGTCACGTCCGATCAGGTCCGGTGCCTTCGCCGTGGCCGTGTTGGCGAGCGTGGTGCGGTGCCGGCGGCGCAGGCGGACCCCTCGAGCCCGATGCTCCGCATGATCCTCGCGACGCGCTTGTGGTTGACCACCGGGCCGCCCTCGTCGCGGAGTTCCGCGGTGATTCTGGGGGCTCCGTATGTGCCGTCGGAGTCCTGGTGAATCTTGCCTGTCCGGGCGGCGAGCTCGGCCTCGACGGCTTGCCGGGCCGCTCGTGCGGCAGCGGTGCGGCGCCAGGAGTAGAAGCTCGAGCGGGACAGGCCGAGGATGTCGCAGAGCCGCTTCACGCCGTGACGGCGCTGGTGATCCTCAACGAACTGGCAGCGGTTCACCAGCGCGTCTCCGTCGCGAAATACCGGGCCGCCTTGCGAAGGATGTCGCGTTCTTCCTCCAGCTCACGGATTCTCTTCCGGGCAGCGGCCAGCTCCGCCTCGACGGCGTCACCACCGGCCGGGACGACGGCCGGCGCCAAGGAGTGGGCGCCGGAACGACGTCCGCCGGCGGCCCGAATCCAGTTGCGCAGCGTCTCGGTGTTCACTCCGAGATCGCTGGCGACGAACTTGATCATCGTTCCTGGCCTCGACCGATACAACGCGACCGCGTCCGCCTTGAACTCGGCGGGGTAGTGCTTCATCCCCACGGGGACTCCGTTCTCCTGGACCGTCAAGCTCCAAGTGTCTCCGGTGTCCAAAATCCGGGGTCAGGGTCCGACCGGGCGCCGGGGTGGACGTTGGAGTGATCACCGCATGGTTATCAACGGAATCCTGTTCCGGGTCTGTACGGGTGTCCCATGGCGGGATCTGCCAGAGCGGTTAGGAAGCTGGAAGACCGTGTACGAGCGCTACCGCCGGTGGTCGGCGAACGGCACCTGGGAACGGATCTCCGGGCCGTCCAGGCTGAGGCCGACGCTCAAGAGCGCATCGACTGGAGCATGGTGAGCGTGGACTCCACCTCGTGTCGGGCCCACCAGCACGCTGCCGGTGCACCGCACAGAACACCCCGGATCCCGAAACGGAGATCAACACCCAGGCAGCACCGCCCCGACGAAGGGCTCGGCCGCTCCCGTGGCGGCCTGACCTCCAAGATCCACCTTGCCGGGGAAGGTGGCCGTCGGCCGTTGGCCTTCCTGGTCACGCCCGGTCAGTGGGGCGACAGCCCGCAGCTGATACCCGTCCTGGAACGCATCAGGGTCAAGCGCCCCGGCGGTGGCCATCCCCGCACCCGCCCCGGCCACCTGGGCGGCGATAAGGCGTACAGCTCCCGCCGCAACCTGCACAGGCGCCAGATCAAACACACCATCCCGGAGCCGAAGGATCAGCAGGCCAACCGTCGGCGCCGCGGCAGCCGAGGAGGTCGGCCCGCCGGCTTCGACAAGGAGATGTACAAGCGCAGGAACGAGGTCGAGCGCACGATCAACCGGCTCAAGCACTCCCGGGCTGCGGCAACGCGGTATGACAAGCGCGCCTACGTCTTCCATGGCACCGTCACCGTTGCATCGATCCGCCTCTGGCTCAGGCCGTGATCAGTCGGCTTCCAGAGCATCGGCCCGCTTCTTGAGGTCCTCTGCAATGTGATCCCAGTCCGGGCCGTGCATCCACAGATTTTCAGCTGCCTCTCGCAGCAGTGCCGGTTCGTCCGGCTGCTGCAAGAGCACCAGCCGATAGGCCAGATTCCGGATCCAGACCGGCAGGTGGCCGTCCACCAGGTGCGGGCAGAGTTCACGCAGCATGGCGAGGATCGAATCCGCGTCGGCGAACGTCAGCTCCTCGACGAAGTAGTGCTCTCCATGTTCGAGCCCGCACTCCGGCGTGGGTCGGTACTCGTCTCCGTAGAGACATCTGGCGTGCTCAGTCAGGGTGCCGTGCATGGCCTGGAGCCTATGCCGCCATGATCCGCCGGACGGAACCTAGTGACCTGAGTCAGAGATTCGTCGGCAGTAGGCGGCGACTTTGTCGAGGATCTCGTCGGCGGTCTTCGTCCAGACGAACGGTCTGGGGTGCT